>JALGZG010000112.1 GCA_025782345.1 bacterium
GTGGTACGTCGGTAGCTCGGCTGTTCCGCTGAACCACGGGTTGTCGACCCTGAACGGGTGCCGATCAATCGGCAGAACGGAGAAGTGCTCCCGCGTGTTGATCTCCACCTTCAGTCTTTTGGTCGACACTGGAGCGAAGGTTGTCTCGAAGTGATAGGACAGCGTGAAACGTCCCCTGCTCTGTCTCCACCTCGGCGTGCCCAGCCACGGGTCAAGAGACCCGCGGATGGCACTGACTAGCTCGCCAATCGGACCGGCGTGGAGTTGAACGAGGTCGATGTCTTCCGAGTATCTCCCGGCTGCGGCGAAGAATAGCTTGTGGAGGGCGGTACCTCCACGGAAGGCGGCTTTGGCGGCCACGATCTCACGCGTGAACATGGCGACCAGGGCGCGGGAGAGCAGCAGATCCTGCTCCACTTGCTCGTTGGCTGGCCAGGGTGCGTGGGCACGCCATGCGGTGATGTTGGCACGCGGGATCAAACGTCGACCTCCAGCTCGATGTTCGGCCGGACGTGCCATCGCCTGTTGATCTCGCCGTCTGCCGGCTCTCCGGGACGCAACAGGACAACGCGCTGTTTCTGTGCTTCGAGCCACTCGGCGAGCGGATCAGCGAGCTCGCGTTCACCGACGGCGTCGAGCAAGTAACCGAGACGCTGGACGTACGGAAGCCTGACAAGCTGAGCGATGCTGACGATTGCCCGGGCGTCCATGTGCTCGGCAAGCTCTCCAAGGACGGTTGCCGCGTTACTCAGATGTCCTGCGCCGGCCTGGTAACGAATCAGATCGAACGCGGTGGTCTCGGGAGTCGCTACGCGCATTGTCCCGGTCTCGGTCTGCTTCTCAGCCACCGGCATCTGCTCGATGTTGCTGTTCATGGAGAATCGGATGGCGACTTTGCCGACACGCACCTCACGGGTCGGCACGCTGGTCATCACCTGAAACACCATGGGTTGCTGATGAGAGGAACCGTGGATCGCGGCCGCGCTGAGCAGCCCGACGTAGTATGGCTGACCGAGGTAGCCCATCAAGTCGTCGATGAACCAGCTTGCAGGTGGCGAACCTGTCGACCGATACTCCGGAGGGACGACGACGTAGAACCCGCGTCTGGGAGAGACAACCCGTCCCTGCTCCTTCAGTCTTCGCAGGGCGGTCTGAGTGGCCACTGCTCCACCCACGCAGACATAGCAGGTTTCTGTACCATCTTGCCGTACCTCCTCTCCGGTCGCACGAATCACTGGCAAAAGTTAGCGCTTTCCGCTAACTTGTGCAAGTCAAATGTCGAACGTGGCCTTGCGACTGATCAGCTGGCAGAACCACCGACAAGTGCTCGTGCCTGAGCCCCTGGCGGCGAACTTGTTTGACTGGCGAGTGGTATGGCATTCGTCACAAGCGCGGCATCCATCCCGGCTTCCGCATATCTCTGTGAGGTCGCCGAGATCGCTCTTGTTCGCGCAGGCGCGGCTCTCCAGTCGGGTCGCGCTCATTTGCGTCGGAGCGGTGCAAGCGTGTACGTGCATCTGCGTGGAGATCAAGAAGACCCGGACGCTGCCGTCCGGGCCTTCTTCAAGTTGGTAGCGGGGGCCCGCTACAAGGCTATTCACGACACAGTCGGACGTTATCTTGCGAGGCACTGGCCTCTTCCGAGGAATGGCCGCTGGCGCGCGGAGTGCCCAGGACAATCGGCTTGACACCGACCGTTCCATACTACCTCAGCAGCACGAGCTTCATACTCTCCGTCCGCCCTCCCGAGGACATCCGCACCTGGTAGATGCCACTGGCGACTTCCCGTCCCGTGTGGTCCCTGCCGTCCCACGTCACCTAGACCGTCAACTCCACCGGACCGGTCTGCTTCATGCTCATGCGGATACTCGTGCTCGGGTTGAAGGGATTCGGGGAAGCGCCGAGCAACATGCGTGTTGCGGGTGTGTCCGCCTCGTCCACGCCGCTTTGGGAGGGGATCCAGGCGGCGCCACCAGTGGAGTGATAGGCTGGGTAGGGGTTGGTGAAACCGACCCAATCGCCGCCCGCGCCCTGGGCGAGGTCGTAGGCGAAGTACGGAATGCCGTCATCACCTCGCGTCGCGGTCAGATAGACCGTGTTGTTGCCGACCGCAAGACCTCGGCCCTGTCCGTTGCTGGCAGGGATCGTGTCCGCCACCTTCAACATCTCGTCGGTATCGATGTTGATCGAGTAGAGGCCGGAGTCACCGTATTCGGTGTAGCCGTACAACAGATCGTCCACCGGGTTGTAGCCGAGGCCGAAGAAGCGGAAGCTGGTCCCCGTGTACGTGTCCACCACCAGCGTGGCCTGACCCGTTGCCGGGTCGATGGAGTAGATCCCCTTCGTGGACGCGTAGTTCGAGAAGCCGTAGAGCGTGGAGCGCCCGTAAGCGAGCGCATGCATGTCCTCGCTGATCGTCGAAAGATGAGTCGGCGTGGCAGCCGCGCCTGACACGTCGAAGGAGTAGTGACTCTCCCAGGTGACGCTGGGGAAGCCGGCGAGGTCGGAGGAATGGGCAGGCGGTGCCGAGCCCTCCAATCCCACGAAGAGAGTGCCTCCCGAAGCAGACGAAGACAGCGCGACGACCATGAGTACCGTAATGAGCAACTTGTACATTCCGCCCCCCAATACAGGTTCTGCCTGTCGGTTTGGGCCACACCTCCAGACCAAGCCGTCCAGCCAGGATCGCCACGACAGACCGCATTGCAGCATTTCACACCGATTATGCGCTGTGTCCAGTTTCGTGTCAATGCAGGGATCTGTGCGGGGTCCGAGTTGGTAGCGGGGGCCTGCTACAAGGCCATTCAGGACGCGATGGGGGAGCGGCTCGTGAAGTCTTGGTCGCTTCCAAGAAACGGTCGGCGGACTGCCTGTCAGGTATGTACCAGTCGATGAGTACCTCTGCGAAGTGAACCATGTTGTCTATGATCTCCTGAGCTTCTTGGTCGGTGATTGAGCGACCGGCTCGCTGGCTCCAGAGTTCGCGGGTGACAGCGAGTAGTCTCTCTGATGGTTGTGGCACTGGTTCATCCAGTTCACCCCTCGTGGGTTACGTGAGAGTGAGTTCTCGTGTGGTGAGAGTTGGGGCTCGGAGTGGCACCCCAATCGTCATTTGGGAGGGCTAGAGCGTACCAGACCGAGCTTAGCATGTAGCAGCGGGAGAATTCTTCGTTCGCCATGTCATTAGGTATATATACCTAATGACATGAGCGGAAGAGGCGAAAAGCAGTTCTTGACTCGTCCGGCCTACTGTGCTAGGTATATATACCTAGCACAGTATGTAGGGAGAGGAGAATTCATGGCTACCAGTCTGGAACGTGCGAAGGGGAGAATCCAAACCCAAATTGAGTCCATGATCGGCGGGGTGTTCACGGAGGCCGATCTTTCCGCAATGCTCTCAGCGAACGCAGGGGTTTGGCGAGTGGCGAAGTCCGTGAAGCGCAAGGAGTTCATCGGGTTCCTGATCAGCGAGATGGGCCTACGCGCCATTGAGATGAAATCGGAGCGTTACGGAAGTACCATCCGATATGTGTGGGGGGAGTACTCACCCTATGCCATGGCGCTCACGCTGAGGCCCCGATCGTATCTCTCTCACGGGACGGCCGTCCTTCTCCACGGCCTGAATGACCAAGCCAGCAAGACGATCTACGTGAATCAAGAGCAGTCGAAGAAGCCCGCGTCGGGAACTCTCTCGCAGGAGCGGCTGAACCTAGCCTTCTCTAGGCGGCAGAGGACGTCGAGTTACGTGTTTAGTCTGGAGGGTCGACGCGTCGTGCTCCTGAGTGGGAAGCACACAGTGCAGCTGGGTGTCGTAGCCCACAGCGGATTGCTGGGAGAGAGGCTCCCGGTAACGGGGATTGCGAGGACGCTGATCGACATCGTCGTGAGGCCAGCCTACGCTGGGGGGATTCAGCAAGTGCTCGAGGCGTATCGAGGGGCAGAGGAGCTTGTTGACACAGCGGAGCTGGTTCGGACACTTCGGCAGCTCAACTATCTGTATCCCTACCACCAGGCTGTGGGGTTCCTTCTGGAGCGGGCTGGGTACCCGGAGAAGGAATGGGTCGAGCTCAAACGGCTCGGAACAGAGTTCGATTTCTACCTCGTCCACGGAATGAAGAGCCCGCAGTATGATTCCGGTTGGCGCCTATTCTACCCACAGGGCATGTAACCGCGAGACTTCTTCGACGACGAAGTCGAAGTAGAAGTCGAACTCGAAGACATCGCCCATCACCGAGTCCCTTACTGCATGCCAGTCCTCACTATGGAAGTCCCGCACCTTGGGGATCTTGGGCAGGAGAGACAGGGGCACGTGCTTCGCCTTGAAGACACTTCTGATTATCTCTAGATTCTCAGGCAATGACAGGTCGATCGCGCGATTCGCGATCGTCGTGTAGATGTCATAGAAGTCGCGAGCACGCGGGGTCGGGTGGGTTCTCTTATACTCGGGCATCTGCTGGCAAATGGCCCGAAGTTTCTCAATCACGCACATCTCCTCCGTGTAAACGTAGATCGTCGTTCCGTCGACCTCGGCCTGGGTCTTGCCCTCGCAGTACTCACATTTGCTGATCTCGACCTTGAACGTTCGTCCTTGCCGTGGATCTACGGTCTGAGCCTGAACGCGCATCTTCTGCAAATCGGTCGCGAGTTCCGTTGCCCGGGCCTCGTCGATGAGCTTGAACGTCACTTTGTAGCCACCCCACCACGGTCTGGAGTCCTCCCCAGTATGCTGAGGTACTGCTTGAAACATCTCATCGAAGACGACGAATCCGACCCTGCTGAAGTGAGTCTGGAGGGCGTGGAAAATCCGCCGCTCCGTGTTTGCGAGGTCGCTGAATTCACTCGGAATCGACAGATCGATATCGATGGAGCCACGGGTAATCACGTGGTGGGCGAGTTCGAGAGCGTTGCCGCCCTTGAGCACTAGCTGCTCAACGAGGACGTCATCGGAGAACAGGGCCACGACAACATGACGCTTGACCTCAGAGTAATCCACTGGGTTCGTTCCTACTTCCCTGTGACCTGCCCCCGATATTAGTGCCACTTCTAGAGGTAGGATGCCGCAGTTGAGGGCCTCGGCATCACCGCCTCCGGTGCAGGCGGCCGGTACCCCAAGGAGCTGTGCCAGCAGGGCGCCCGCTACATCCCGGGCTCGATCTCGGGCACGGGCAGCCGCACGAAGAAGGACGTTCCCTTCCCGACTTCGCTCTCTACGTGAATCGAGCCGTGATGCCGCTCGACGATCCCGTACGCTATGGAGAGACCCAGGCCGGTGCCTCGCCCGATCTCCTTCGTTGTGTAGAACGGCTCGAAGATCTTGTCTATCTTGTCCGACGGGATCCCCGGGCCCGTGTCCCGGATCTCTATTTCCACGATCGTCGCGTCTTTGACCAGGTTGGTGACGGCTGTCAGCGTGCCGGATCCGTCCATTGCCTGGGCCGCGTTCAAGATGAGGTTCATGAAGACCTCCTGCATCTGGCCGACGTCGACCTCAACGAGCGGGATGCTCGGACTCTGGTCCTTCACGATCGAGATGTTGTGGAAGATAGCCTGCCGTTCCAGGAGAGCGATCACCTCGTTGAGCACGTGGTTGATGCTGGACTGCGTTCGTTCCGGCTTCGTCTGCCTCGCGAAGTCCAGGAGCCCCTTCACAATGGCCTTGCAGCGGTCGGCCTCGCGGGCGATCTTGTTCACGTTCTCGCGGTTCTCGGCCTTGATTAGATCTTCCTTCAGCATGTGGGCGTACATCACGATCCCGCCGAGGGGGTTGTTGATCTCGTGCGCGATCCCCGCGGCCAGCTGACCGAGCGTCGCGAGCTTCTTGCTCTCTGTGATCTTCCTGGCCGACTCCTGAATCCGCTCGTCGCGTTCGGCAATCGACTGCGCCATGAAATTGAAGGTCTCGGCCAGCTCCACCAGTTCGCCTGCCGCGTTCGGGTTAACCTCGACGCGGGTGTCCATGCGCCCCCGCGCCAGGTCCCGTGATGCGCTCGCCATGCCGCGGATGGGGCGGACTATCCCCGTTGAGAGGATGCTCGCGACGATGAGCGCCGCGGCCATGCCCGCGATGCTGACTATCGCGAACGTCCACACCGTGCGCGTTCGCATGGCGTCGAACCTACCTGCCAGCACGCCGACGTACAGGATGCCGACGACGCGTTCGTCCAGGTCCCGGATGGGTCCGTAGGCCGTGATGTACCAGTCGTCGACGACGAAGGCGCGCGCACTCCAGCGCCCGCCCTTGGTGACGACGTGGTCGTAGACCTCTTCGGAAACGCGGGTCCCGACGGCCCTGTCACCGCTCCTGCCAAGCACGTTGGTCGCTATCCTGACATCGTCCTGGAATATGGTGGCCGTGCCGATGTCCTTGCCCTGCCAGGTTTCGCCCGCGTACGCCGTCTCCTTGACGCTGTCGACGATGTCCTCGCCGCGATTCAGCAGCACGCCGCCGTACACCACACCGATGAGCTCGCCGCCCGCCATGATGGGCGCGGCGGCCTTCAGCATCATGCCGTCGGCGAGGACGTCCAGGTCGGACGGCCTCGCGTGCGGGGTCTCCAGAACCTCCATTCGCGCCCGGTCGGCCAGCTCGGGCGCCTCGAGCGCGAGCATGTCGCCCGGTATCACGGCGGTGCCGGCGATGGACGCGCGGTTCTCGATGACGTGGCGGACGGCCTGGTCAGCCGACTGGTCGTCGCCCTGCTCCTTCGACGGCGCCGCCCTCCCGAGCACGACCCCGTTCGCATCGGTGACCGCGAGCACGTCGAGGCCGCCCAGCTGCCTGCGGTGGGCGAGATGCGTGGACAGATTCCGTCGCCTTCCGTCCAAGACCGCGCCGACGATGTCCGGCTCGCGCGCGACGAACTCAACCTGTGTCTGGATCTCGCTGA
>JALGZG010000180.1 GCA_025782345.1 bacterium
GACTTCCTCTGCGACGAGACCGGCGCGATCCTCGCCATAGAGTGGTGGGGCTCTTACTGGAACCCCGGACCGCCGCCTCCCGCGGGCTACTTCTTCGTGATTGAATTCTGGACTGACAATCCCGGACCGCCCAGCCATCCGGAGGTGATGATCTACCAGCAGGAATGCCACGTCTTCACCGAGGACTTCGACGAGGAGTACCAGCAGTACCACTACGTCCAGTATCTCGACGAGCCCTTCTGGCAGGAGCAGGACAACATCTACTGGGTCAGCATCTACGCGGTCTTCTGCTACCCGCCTCAGTTCGGCTGGTGCATCGGTGAACCGCAGTGGAACGACTGCGCCTCCTTCTACGCCCCGTTCTTCGGATACCCGGAGTGGACGGACGCAGTGACCGTGTGGGGCGAGTGCTACGACATGGCCTTTGTTCTCTACGGTCAGTTCATATCACCGGTTGAGGACAAGACCTGGGGGAGCATCAAGGCGTTGTACCAGTAGTCTTGGTCTCTTCCGTTCTGCATCGCAGTTGGCTGAGCGCTCCCGGCCCCGCGCCGGGGGCGCTCTTGCCTCCCGGCCCCGCGCCGGGGGCGCTCTTGCTCGTGCAACAGGCCCCCGGATGCCCCCGGCGGCGCTGCGCAACGCACGAATGAGTTCGAGCCGTGGGTCCTCCCCCGATCTTGACCCTGGGCAGGTCGGGCTCGCGCCCGGGATGCTGTTCTTGTAGACTGCTGTCGGCGCGGGGCAACCCGCGCCCGAGCAGAGGATGCACTGTTGGAGCGAGGAGGCGGACAGTGATGTCGAAGCCCGGGAAGGTCCTCACCTTCACCTTGGTGATCGTGGTTGTCCTTGCGGCGACGATTCTGGTGGTGAACTGGCGAAGGACATCGCAGCGCAATTCCAGACTTGCTGCCGTCCGAACCCACCGGCAGGACCTCAACGTGATCCTCCTTTCGCTCGACACGACCAGGGCCGACAGGCTTGGGTGCTACGGATACGAGCACGCGGAGACGCCTGCCATCGACGAGTTCGCAAAAGGTGGCGTGCGATTCGCACGCGCCAAGACACACGTGCCCATCACTCTCCCCTCACACAGCACGGTTTTCACCGGCTCGACACCAGTCGTGCACGGGGCGCATCACCACTCGAGCGTTCTCGCGGATGAGGGCAATGAGACCGCGGCCGAGATTCTCAGGACGAGCGGCTACAGGACGGCGGCGTTCATCGCGGCGTCCGTCCTCGACCACAGCTTCGGCACGGACCAGGGCTTCGAGCACTATGCCGATGACCTGGGTTTCGAGGGCTCTCTTGGTGCGGGGCGTGTGGAGCGCAGCGCAGAAGAGGTGCTGCTGGAGGCGAGACAGTGGCTCGACGACAACGCCGACGGGAAGTTCTTCGCGTTCATCCACCTTTACGATGCGCACCTGCCCTACCGACCGCCCTCCCCGTACGACCGGAGGCACCGCGGCAGACCCTACGACGGCGAGATCGCATACCTGGACTCCGAGATCAGGGACTTCCTCGAGTACCTCGAAAGAAGCGGACTCAGGGAGAACACGCTGATCGTCATCTTCGGCGACCACGGCGAATCGCTCGGTGAGCACGGGATCGAAGGGCACTCCGCATTCGTCTACGAGACCATGACGTGGGTCCCGCTCCTCATGAGCTGCCCTGGACTGCTCCCCGCCGGGAAGGTCATTGACGATCAGGCAGGGCTGATCGATGTCCTTCCGACCATCCTCGACATCCTCGGGATCGACCCTCCTCGCGCGGTACAAGGAGTGAGCCTCCTGCCGCGAATGTTGGGGCGTGAGCGCGCGCCCGCTCCGCCTGCGTACATTGAGAGCTATCTTCGGGTGGAGCCCTCTCCTGGGAGTCGAGACGGAGAGATGGAAGTACATCAGGGCGCCGAGCCCGGAGCTCTACGATCTCAGGGCCGATCCGGGCGAGCTCGAGAACCTGTTCGCGGAGCGGCCCGACGTGGCCTCCGAACTGGACGGTGTGCTCGTCGGGCTTCTGACATGGGATGAGAACGCTCCTCCGCGGGGCGAGTCCGACGAGCTCGATGCTGCGATGATCGAGAAGCTCGCCAGCCTGGGCTACTTCGGAAGAGCATCCGGCAGTGGACGGGATGCAGTGGGGCTCGAGGACAATCTCGTCGACCCCAAGGACGTGTGGGAGACGTACCTTCTCTACCAGCGGGCGTTCGTGGCGAGTTCCTACTCGCGCAACGACGAGCTCCGGGAGGCTCTCGTCGAGTTGTACGAGCACCTGCCGGAGAACGGCACCGTCAGGCTTCTCCTGGCCAAGAGCTACATGGCCGGCGGGAAACCGGCCGAGGCGATGCCGATTCTCGATCTCGAGACGTCCCCCGACGACTTCTTTCTGAATTTGAGCCTCGGCATCGTCTACGGTGAGCTTGGGCGGTACGATGAGGCCGAGCGCTGTCTCAGGAAAGTGCTCGCGGTGCGGCCGAAGGACCCCAAGGCCATGAGTACCTTAGGCTCGGTCCATCTCAGCCGCGGAGACCACGACAGGGCTCGGCAGATGTTTCAGGCCGTTCTCGCTCTCGACGATGCTGACATCGAGAGCCGACACGTGGCGCTGATCAACCTGGGCATGATCTACTACCTGGTGAGAGAGACCCCGAGGGAGGCCATCCCCTACTTCGAGAAGGCCCTATCGGTACACCCGAACAGCACCGACGC
>JALGZG010000085.1 GCA_025782345.1 bacterium
TGACCGAACGCTTCACCCGGCTACACGGAGCCGGGAAGAGGGTTCTGCTTCAGAAGGAAGTCCTTATGTGTTCCACGTTTCCGCGCCTCGACAATCTCTCCGTCCAGCACCAGGACCTCGACCGGCGAAGGGTGGGAGAGAAAAAGCTGCGGGCTCATCGAGAATCCGTAGGCGCCGGCGTTGAAGATGCCGATAAGGTCGTCAAGAGAGATGTCCTCCGGAACCTGGATCTGCTCACTCATGATATCGATCGGCGTGCACAGGGGCCCCGAGACCTTGGCGACGGTCGGGGTCGGCGAACACAGTCTGCTTATCACACGCGCCTCGTGTTCGACCTTCATCAGTACCGGGCGGACGAACTGGTTGATCCCGCCATCGGTGATGACGAAGCGTTGTCCTCGGGACTCCTTGAGCTCGAGCACTCTCGTGATGAAGACGCCGCACTCCGACACGAGGTACCGGCCCAGCTCCAGTATGAGCCTCATGTCCTCTCGGTCGGAAAAGGGCTTGAATGCTTCCTCGACGCGCGCACCGAGTGCTGGGAGGTCCAGGGGCGTTTCCTCCTCATAATGAGGGACGCCGAAACCCGCGCCGAAATCTATGGTCATCAGTGGCTCGCCGGTGATCCTCTCCACGTGCTCCGCGGCAGCAACCGTGCGTTTCGCGTTCTCCACGATCTCGTCGGCGTCCAGGATCTGGCTCGCCGTGTAGATGTGGATACCCACGATCTCGACAGCGCGCTTGTCCCAATGGTCAGCGAGCGCGTCGAGCTTCTCCTCGTCGATACCGAATTTGCTGGGGCCCCCCGCCATCCGCTCGTGAAGCGGGCCGGCCGAGCCACCCCCGGACCTGGACAGTCCGACGGCCGTGTTGATTCTGAGAGCCGCGCGCGCGGGGATGCCGAGTAGCCTTGCTATGCGCGCGACACGCTCGAGTTCTCTCAATGATTCGACGTTGATCGCGAAGACACCCGAGATGATGGCGTCCTCGAGTTCCCTGTCGGTCTTGCCGGGTCCCGCGAACACGATGTCGAGCGGATCGTGACCCGCTTCCTTCGCGAGGAAGAGTTCGCCGCCGGACGCGATCTCCGACCCCGCGCCGAGATGTCTCAGTAACCCCACAAGGGCGAATGACGGATTCGCCTTCATCGAGTAGAAGACCTCGAAAGAGGGGAACGCGCTCTTCAGTGCCTCGTAGCGTGAACAGACCATGTCCCCGTCGTAGACGTACATCGGCGTGCCGTGCCGGCCGACGATGGTCGTGATCGGGACGCCGCCCACCTCGAGGACGCCGTTGGTCTCAGAGAAGTTTCTGAACAGAGCGCTGCCTCCTGTCTGGTCGCTACTTCTTCCTGAAGACGTCTATCTGTGTGGTGCCGCCGAAGATATAGAAGGGGAAGTACTCCGCGATGGCGCTGTCGACGCCCAGCTTCACGTACTCCTCACAAAGATTCGCTCCTGTTTCACAGAACAGCACGAGCCGCGTGCCACCTTTCTTCGCCGCGTCGAGAATACCCTCGAGCGAGTCGGTGGAGATGACCATGCCCGTCATCACAGCGACGTCGCTCTTCTCGACGTACTCCAGCGTCTTGTCCTGGTCGAAGATCGGCACGCCACCTATCTCCGTTCCGACGAGAGTGGGGTCTGCATCAGTTCCGGTGACTTCGATACCTTCTGCCGTGAGTGCCTTGATGATGTTGCCTATGACGCCGACGTTGACCACGCGACCGCCTTCCACGCCCGCGAGCTCAAGCTGTCTCAGGACCTCGTCGACCACTATGCGACTTCGCCACACGGCCTTCTCGGCCGAGGAGCCCGTCATGGTCTTCGTCTCGTCCGGCCGCTTCTCGAAGGCGGAGAACATCGCGTCGGTCGCGGCGACCTGGAAGCACCGGTACTCCGGTTGGATATTCCTGCAGTCCTTGCCCAGAAGCGAGAATCCCTCGGTGAGCGCCGGTATCGTCGCGCAGTAGCACGCGCCCTCACCGACGGTCTGCATAAGGAGAAAGGTGTAGTTGAACGTCCGTTCCTCAGGGTTGGGCCGGAATAGAAGATCGGTGCGCCAGAGTCCCCGGATAAGAAACGACTCATCGGGGTAGTTCTTGCTCCTCGCCCGTCCGACTTCGGCTACTTGCTCGAGCAGAGTCACGGTGTCTCCTGGGCTCGTGGGTTCGCTGACGAGCGGGTCTGCCAATCGGCTGACTCGGTCGTGGTGGAGCTTGTTGGGTCGGTCACGCATTCGCCCTGCCGGTTGCGAATATACCAGCAGGTTGGGGGGGCGGTCAATCCGGGCGGTCAACCCCAACGGTTCCGCATCACCTCAGGAGCACGACCTTGCGCTTGAGCGTCTCTTGTCCCACGCGAACGCGAACGAAGCAGACACCACTGGTGACGGGGTCACCGTGTTCGTTGGTCCCGTTCCAGGTCACGTCGTACTCGCCCGTCTGCGCTGCCCCCTCGGGGCGGTGCCAAGCGGGCGCCTCGACTGCCTCGAGATGTGCCGCCGGCGGGTCGCGGTCGCTGGGATGTCCGGCAGTCGCCGGCATCGCGATAGCGACCGTTGAGGCTGCGGCGCCTCGCGGCGCGCGAAGGGGCGAGTGGAAGCGCCCAGGGCGCGGCATGGGGTCGTCGCCGTGCCGGAATGGACTCGTTCGATGCCAGTCTCTCCTTGCGAAGAGACGTGCCGTGTGGTATCCTCCAAACTTGGAGAGGTCTGGAATAGTTGCGAGTGCTGGAGGAGTGGCGGTCCGATGAGAATCGCTTCCGTCGAGGACATCTCTTTTGGCGCGATCAAGGAGATGTATCGCCAGCACGTCAACTGCACCGGAGAAAGGAGCGCGTACGATGAGAGCATTGATAGTGATTGCAATGGTCGCGGCGTTTGTCCTCCCGGCCACGGCGGGGAGCAACCCGGACTGCCAGGTCTGCATCGACTTCTCGGGAACCGCGACGTCGTGGTCGAATGTGCAGAGCCGCATCGACCCCGACGTCTACGAGGTGTTCGACGCGTACTTCTGCATCTACGGCATCAACGCCTTTTCGGGCATCAGCTTCACGGGGTATGTCACGCCGGAGATGTCAGGCTTCGCGCTGTTCACGAACCTCCTGCCCGGCGGCCTTTCCATCGGCCTGTGGGACGTGGGCATCACCATGGCGTCGTTCGAGTGCCACACGGAGCGGTTCCTGTATGTGGCGAAGCTTACTCTCATCTATACGGGTACGCCGGGTGACGTCATGATCCTCGACCACCCCGACTACCCGCGCTGGGTCGTGGATTGTACCGAACCATTTTCGGAGCTCGACTTCTACTGCGTCTGGATGCACGGAGGTGTGGGCAAGGACGCGGTCGAGGGTGACGAGGAATGCTTCCCCGTCGTGCCCGTCGAGGACGCTACCTGGGGCTCAGTCAAGGCGCTCTACCGGTAAGGATTCCCCGGCGGGGCGAACAGGTAGGGAGGCGCAAATGAAACGAGCGCGAATGAACTCGTGCGTCGCCACGGCGCTGATCGTTGCGTGCGCCGCGTCGGCCACGTGGGCCGGAACACACCACGTGCCCGGCGACTTCGACGACATTGCTGACGCCATAGCGGCTGCCGCGAATGGTGACACCGTTATGGTCCATCCCGGGGTCTACACCGGCGCCGGGAACCGAGCCCTGGACTTCGGCGGGAAGAATCTGGCACTCCTGGCCGCAGGAGGGTCCGAGGTCACCGTCATCGACTGCGAGGGCGCGGATCGGGGTCTCTACTTCCACACCGGCGAGGACAACACGTCGGTCGTTTCCGGCTTCACGATCCTCAATGGGTCGGCCCTCAGAGGCGGCGGCATCCACTGCGACGGGGCATCGCCTGTCATCGACAGCTGTGTGTTCGAGTCCAACTCCGCGACCGAGGCAGGTGGAGGCATCTACTGCTTCGACGCTGCCCCGAAGGTGTGGCACTGTGAATTCCGCATCAACACGGTGACGACGGCCGGGTACGGTCACGGAGGCGGCGGAATGCAGTGCAACGCGTGTTCACCCGCCATCTCCTTCTGCGAGTTCAACGGGAACAGCGCGAGCAGCGGTGGTGGCCTCTACTGCGTGTTCGGGGCAAGCCCCACGGTGCTGGACTGCCTGTTCAAGGAGAATCTCGCGTACGCGTATCACGGTGGCGGCATGTTCTGCTCTGACAGGTCGACGCCGACCGTCTCTAGATGCGACTTCGTCCTGAACGACGCAGAGAGGAACGGCGGCGGGATCTACTGCGAGGACTCGTCCCCCGAGATTTCATCGTGTACGTTCCAGGGGAACGAGGTGCTGGTGTCGATGATCAACTTCGGCGGAGGCGGCATCGCGCTAGTGCGAAGCGCGCCGACGGTTCTTGAGTGTGAATTCGCGTCCAACTACGCCGCGCGTGGCGGCGGCGTCAACTGTCGGGACAACTCACACCCCAGCATCCTGAACAGCGTCTTCACCACCAACACGGCGAACGCGGGCGCCGGGGTCTACTGCGTCGAGAACTCGATGGCGCAGCTCCAGGGCGACTGGCTCGAGGGTGGCGTGGCGATATCGGGAGGTGGTCTCTACGCGGATGAGGCCAATCCCTGGGTCACGGACTGCATCTTCT
>JALGZG010000047.1 GCA_025782345.1 bacterium
TCGCCCGCGCAACTCTTGCCTATTCTTCTCTAGCAACCGTGCTCGGTTCGATAATCACGATTCCCATCATGATGGTTCGAAAGACCGCGTTCGTCGAATTCGGGCCGACGCTGCTGTTCCCCGACCTGGGTCCGAAGGACCTCACGTACCGTCTTCTGATGCAGTTCGATCTCTTCATGATCCTGTGGGTCGTGCTGCTGACAATCGGTCTTGCTGCGGGCTACAGGATCTCCAAGGGCAAGGCGATTGCCCCGGCGATAGTCGCTTGGGGCGTGTATGCGCTGATAGCGATTGTCAGCGGTGGTGGACCTTCAGGAGGATAGAACATGCAGTTCGGAACGACGCGAGGATTACCGGTGCTGCCTCTAGTGACTCCGCTGCTGGTGTTGGCACTCCAGCTGCTGCTGATGACACCTCCGGCAGCCGCCAGAGTCTACACGCTCGAGGAGTGCATAGAGGTTGCACTCATAGAGAACACGACCTTGGCACGGGCCAGAGAGGACCTGAGGGGCGCCGACGCGAGCGTGATGTCCGGCTGGTCCGGCGTGCTGCCGCACGTATCCGCGGGTGCAACCGCCAGCGATAATCTGGCGGTCTTAGAAGGAGTGGACGTCAAATCCTCGGGCCTGACCGGGAGCATCAGCCTCTCGCAGACTCTCGTCGACGGTTCCACGTTCGCCAGGATCGCAGGTGCTCACCGGAGCAGGACGGCCGCGGAGCTCTCGCTTGAGTTCACCCGGCGTCAGATCGTGTTCGAGACCAAGCGGGCCTACTACAGCCTGCTGAGAGCCGTCCAGCTGCGAGACGTGCAGGAAGAGGCCGTCGACCTGGTTCGCGAGCAGCTCAGGAAGACGCAGAGTCTGTTCGACCTCGGATCGGCTTCGAAGTCGGATCTTCTCAAGGCTCAGGTCCAGATCGGCGAGGCCGAGCTGGCCTTCATCGCGACCGACAAGGCGGCCGAGATCGCTCGGGCGGGGCTCGCGCTCACGCTCGGGATCGACGTGACGACCGAGATAGAGGCCGTCGATCCTGCGGAGGACAGCCTGGAGGAGGAGATCACGGGTTTCGACATCGAGGCTGCGATCTCGGCCAGGCCGGACATCAAGTCGTGGGAGGAGTTGCTCATGGCGGCCCGCCGCTCCCTGCTTGCATCCCAGGCAGGTTGGTGGCCGGAACTCAGCCTCTCGATGCGCTATGAGAGGGGAGTGGGCTCGCACTGGCTCGGAGATCTGTTCGAGGACCCAGGTCAGAACTACACGCGGTCGACCAGGGTCAGCCTGTCTCTTCCCATCTTCAACGGGCTGGCGACGAAGGCAAGCGTCGACGGCAGCAGGTCGTCGCTGCGCTCGTACGAGATCTCGCTGCGAAACGCCAGGCTTGCGGCCGCATATGAGATCGAGAGCGCAAGGCTCTCCGCAGAAGAGGGAAGACGCAGTGTCGAGGTCGCCGGGCAGTCCGTCCTCCAGGCCGAAGAGGACCTCAGGGTTTCGGAGGAGCGGTTCCGCCTGAGGGCGGCGAGCATGCTCGAACTGATAGACGCAAGAGTTGCGTACTCACGTGCCCGCGCGGGGCTGGTGGATGCGCGCTTCAACTACGAGATAGCGAAGGCGGAACTCAAGCTCGCGCTTGGGCTGTAGGCTCAACGGGGCGACGGAGGGGGTAGCTGTCGTGCTCAAGAAGAGGAGGAACATCCTCATCCTGGTCGGTGTGGTCGTGGTCGTCGCCGCGGCCGTCATCGGCAACCTCGGGCTGGACAGGAAGGACAGGACCGAGGTCAGCGTCGATGAGGTCGAGCGCGGGACGCTCGTTGCCAAGGTCTCCGGCCCCGGCAGGGTGCGGGCCGAGACCACCGTGCAGATAAGCTCCAGTTTGATGGGGCGCGTCGTCGAGCTGGGCGTCGATGAGGGTGACGTCGTCGAGCGGGGGCAGTTCCTGCTCAGGCTGGAGGACGTCTACTACCGCTCACAGGTCGAGCAGGCCAGGGCGCGGCTCGAGCGAAGTGAGGCCGAGCGCGCGACGGCGGAACGGAATCTGTCGGATGCCACGGAGCAGTTCGCACTGTCGCACATCTCTGAGAAGGAGCGCGACGACTTCGAGACGTACGCGATAGCGTACAGACAAGGCTGCGCCGAGGCAGCCGCGTCGCTCAGAGCCGCCGAGGATCAGCTGGAGAAGACGGTCTTTCACTCACCGATCAACGGCATCGTGACCCGACTGAACGTCGAGGAGGGCGAGAACGTCGTCAGCGGGCTGATGAACCAGCCGGGCACGGTCATCCTGACCATCTCGGACCTGTCGCACATGGAGGTAGAGGTCGAGATCGACGAGACCGACATAGTCGATATCGAGATGGGGCAGTTCGCCGAGGTCGATGTCGAGGCCCTCATGGACACGCTCCTTCCCGGAAGGGTCACGGAGGTCGGCAACTCAGGCCTGACCAGCATGGCCGGTACCCAGGAGGAGGTCACCAATTTCCTCGTGACGGTCCTGGTGGACGAGACTCACCCAGGACTCCGGCCCGGCATGACCGCCACCGTCGAGATCGTTACGGCGAAACACGAAGATGTCCTCAACGTGCCGATCCAGGCCGTGGCGTCACGCACCGAGTCAGAACTCGCTGAGGAAGCGGGCGGCGACAAGGACGCTGATAAGGACAAACCGAAGCGCAAGCGCAGCGAGCGCGAGGAGGAGACGGAGATCGAAGGCGTCTTCATTATCGACGACGAAGATCAGGCGAGGTTCGTTCCAGTCGAGACCGGCATTGCCGACGAGCTCTCGATCGAAGTGACGGGCGATCTCGAGGAGGGTCAGAAGGTCGTCTCGGGGCCCTACAAAGTCCTCAGGAAGCTGAAGAACGGCGAGGACCTGAAGGTCGACGAGGAAGAGGAGAAATCGTCCGACGAGACGGAGGGATAGCGGGTGCTGATCGAACTCCGTGACATGTTCAAGACGTACGAGGTCGGTACCCAGCAGGTCCACGCGCTGCGGGACATATCGTTGTCGATCGAGGAGAACGAATACGTCGCGATCATGGGCCCGTCAGGTTCCGGGAAGTCGACCCTGATGAACATCGTGGGGTGTCTGGACACGCCCACCGAAGGTTCGTATCTACTGAAGGGCACGGAGGTCGCCGCGCTCGATGACGATGAGCTGGCGGAGATCAGAAGCGCCGAGATCGGCTTCGTGTTCCAGACCTTCAACCTCTTGCCGCGGATGACTGCGTTCCAGAACGTGGAGCTCCCCCTGATATACGGCAGGGCCGCGAGGCACACGCGCGCCGAGCGTGTCTGGGAGACGATGGATGCCGTCGGCCTGCGGGAGCGGGCGCATCACCGCCCCAACGAGCTCTCCGGCGGGCAGCGGCAGCGTGTGGCCATCGCCAGGGCGCTCATCAACCGGCCCTCCATCATCCTGGCCGACGAGCCGACCGGGAATCTGGACTCGGTGACGGGCGAGGAGATCATGCAGGTCTTCCGCGGGCTGAGCGATGCGGGCAACACCATCATCCTGGTGACGCACGAGCAGTACATCGCCGAGCACGCCACCCGCATCGTGAAGCTCCTCGACGGGCGGATCGCGAGCGACACGACGACCTGAGCATCCCGCTCGGCGGCAGGCCTTGGGGACGCTCGAGCGAGCGTCCCCGGGGACCGGGTTCCGCCAAGGTAGCGCCAAAGCCATGGAATTCCGCGAGACATTACTGAGCTCCATCCGAACGCTCCGGTCACACAAGATGCGGTCGCTGCTCACCATGCTCGGCATCGTGATCGGCACCGGATCGCTCGTGTCGGTCATGTCGCTCATCGCAGGGCTCAACAGCAGCGTCTCCGCCCAGTTTCAGTCGGTCGGGACCGACATCATCTCGGTCAGCCGCTATCCCTGGGTCCAGATGGGGAACTCAGATGCGTACAAGGACCGCAAGCACATCACGCTCGAGGACGCGGCGGCCGTGGGGCGTCTTCGCTCCGTCGGGATGGTGGCGGCGAACATCCACACGCGCCGGCACATCGCGCACGACGGGCGGGTCATGAAGTACACGCTCGTCTCGGGCAGCACGGCCGAGTACGAGATCATAGACAACTACCTCGTGGAGGAAGGGCGCTTCATCACGGACCTCGATGTCGAGCGCCGCAGGCAATCCGTGGTCATCGGCGCGGACGTCGCGGGCGAGCTCTTCCCGGTTAGAGACCCGCTCGGCAAGGAGGTTCGCGTGGGCGGGAGGCGTTTCACTGTTGTCGGGATCCTCAAGTCGAAGGGCGACATCTTCGGGGAGAGCCTGGACGACCTGGTCATCATACCGATCACCACCTTCCAGAAGGCATACGGCTCGCGCCGCTCCGTCGTCATCGACTGTTCTCCGGCCGAGGGCGTTCCCATCGAGCGGACGATGGACGACATCAGGCAGGTGATGCGCACCATGACGGGCATCGTCGGACTGGCTCTGCTGGTCGGCGGCATCGGCGTGATGAACGTCATGCTGGTCTCCGTCGCGGAGAGGACCCGTGAGATCGGCGTCCGGAAAGCGATAGGCGCGCGGCGGGGCGACATCACCTCGCAGTTTCTGATCGAGTCGATCATCCTCACCGGGATCGGCGGCGCGATGGGCATAGCGGGAGGGGCGGGGGTAGCGCTCCTGGTCAAGGCCGTGACTCCCCTGCCTGCCGAGGTGACGGTCGCGGCGGTCGCGCTGGCCGCGGCGTTCGCCGTCGTTACCGGCGTCGCCTTCGGTGTCTACCCGGCTCACCGAGCGGGCAGGCTCAGGCCCATAGAGGCACTGAGGTACGAATGACGAGACCAGGCAACATGAGCGCGCTGTCGCCTGGCACCGCGGGAGGCGCGGCTCCCCGCGCGGCCCACGTTCCGGCGAATCGCTTCCTTGAGAGCGTGCTCGCCGCCTTCAAGGCGATCCGCGCGAACAAGATGCGCGCGATCCTGACCGCGCTCGGCATCATGATCGGTGTCATGAACGTCGTTGCGATGGTCGCTCTCATCTCGGGCATCAACACCAGCGTCATGGACCTCTTCCGAACGATGGGAACCAACACTTTCACCGTGATGAAGATGCCGGCGGGGAATGTCAACTACGAGCAGTACTTGGAGTACATCAAACGGCCGGACTTCACCTACAGGGACGCGGAGGTGGTCGAGGAGATCTGCCCGGCCGTCGAGGCCATCTCTCCCCAGACGTTCGTCCTGAGGAAGGTCAGGCGCGGCTCCGAGTCGACCAAGAACATCGCGATCATGGGTGTGACGCCGGAGTACCAGTACGTGTCCGACAGCGCGGTAGGAGACGGCCGCTTCTTCGCCTGGCCGGAGTCGGACCGGCGCAGACAGGTCGCCGTGCTGGGGCACCCCGTGGCGGAGCATCTCTTTCCGGGGGAGGACCCGCTCGGGAAGCACGTCTTGATCGGCAATCGCCGCTTCACCGTCGTCGGCGTGATGACTCCCTTGGGCCAGATGTTCGGCCAGAGTCTCGACGACTACGTCATAGTCCCCTACAAGACGATCAACAAGGTCTTCGGTGAGCGGTTGACTACCCGGCTCTCCGTGAAGGCGGTGGGGTCGGAAGAGATGGATGAGGCGATGGAGCAGGTCACCCGCGTTCTCCGGTCGCGTCGACGGCTCAAGGCGGGGGACGAGAACAACTTCGAGATCCTCACGCAATCCCAGCTTGTGGAGATGTACGAGAACCTGACCAAGGTCACGTGGATCGTCATGATAGGCATCTCCGCCATCGCGCTCATCGTCGGCGGCGTGGGCATAATGAACATCATGATGGTCTCCGTCACTGAGCGCACGCGTGAGATAGGCATCAGGAAGGCCGTGGGCGCCCGCTCGCGAGACGTCCTCACGCAGTTCCTGGTCGAGGCCGCGGTGCTGTCGGGCTTGGGAGGTCTTCTGGGGCTTGCCGCGGCGGCTGGCCTCGCCAAGCTCATCGACTCGGCCACACCGATGCCGGCCAGCGTGCAGCCGTGGTCGGTTTTTCTTGCACTCGGGGTTTCGATCGCGGTAGGTGTGTTCTTTGGATACTATCCGGCCTCCAAGGCGGCGAAGATGGACCCCATAGTGGCACTGAGGCACGAGTAGATGCGGACTTCTTCCTTCAGAACACTGACGACTGTCGCTCTGGTTCTCGCGGCGTCTCTCGCCGCTCGGGGAGCTCCGATGGACGCCGGTACCCCGGCGAGCATCGGGGGCATCAGGTTCGCCGCCGACGTTGCTGTTGCTCCCTCGGCGACGGGCGAGGGCACGGTGAGGATAAGCTACGCAGTGATGTACGACGCGCTGCACTTCCTGCGGCACGAGGACGGCTACCGTGCGCGGTACGAGATCACGGCCATCCTCTATGACAGGAAAGGCCATCAGGTCACTGGTGACTCGTGGTGCGAGACGGTCATGGTAGCGACCTACGACGAGACCAACGATCGCCGCACCGCCAGTGCGGACGAGCTTGTGTTCTTCGTTCCGCCGGGGCGGTACAGCCTCAAGCTCGAGTTGACCAGCCTGGACACGAGGGCGGTGGGTACGATCGAGCGGGAGGTCACGGTTCCCCGAATGGTCCCCGGCGAACTGAGTCTGGGTACCGTGCTCTTCGAGACTGGCAACGCCGGCGGGGGCGAAGACGCCGCGGAGCCGGTCCTCCACCCCTCGCGGGCGTACGGTGAGGACCGCCCGGATGCCAGGGTCAGGATCCCCGTCTACGGTACTCCGGGCTCGCGCTACGCGATCGAGATCAAGGTCAGAGACGAGCGTGGGTTTCTCAAGAGGAGCCACGCGGACACAGTCGTCCAGATGCACTTTCTGCGGGAGTACGTGTACGAGTTCACCGTCCTCGACCTCGAGGTGGGCGCACACGTCCTCGAGGTGGAGGTGACCCCTCTGCCCGAGGGGGAAGAGGTCAGTTCCAGGTCGCGGTTCCGTGTCGTCACATCACCCCTGAGCTGGGGCGAGGATGAGGAGAAGATGCTCGCACAGATCAGCTACGTGGCGACGCGAGACGAGATGGACCTTCTCTCCAGTGTTCCGCCCGAGGAAAGAGGTCCGGTCTGGGACGAATTCTGGGCCGGGCGCGACCCTGTCCCTGCTACGGAGATCAACGAGTTCAAGGCGGAGTTCCTGAGGAGGCTCGGCTACGCGAACGCGCAGTTCAGATCCGTCATCGAGGGCTGGCAGACCGACATGGGCCGCACCTACATACAGTACGGTGAGCCCGACGACATCGATTCGCAGCCCATCGGGCAGATGCTGAACGCCTGGGAGATCTGGTACTACTACAGCGATCACACGAAGTACATCTTCATCGACAGGGAAGGTTTCGGTGAGTTCGTCCTGCACGAGATCAGCCGGATCTGAGGAGGCAGCATGAGCGGCGGGCCTGTTCTCGTCAGGGGGCGGACACATCCGATGGATCGTCCCGGGCACGTGCTGGACTGGATGCTGATCGACTCCGGGCGCATCGCGGCAGTCGGTTGTGGCGAGCCCCCGGATGACCTGCCCGGTTCGCAGGCCCCGCGGGACCTGCGCCCGAGCACCATCATCCCGGCGCTCCACGACTGCCACGTACACTTCCTGCAGACCGGCCTCATGGACCTCGACGTCGACCTCGGTTCCACCTCACGCTTTGACGACATGCTGTCGCTCCTCGCGGATGCGGCGTCGCGTCACGACGGGAGCATCCTGCGGGCCCACTCGTTCGACCCCGACCTCATGTCGGACGGGCGGTATCCGACCATGGCCGAACTGGACGCCGTCTCGTCGACCGTGCCGATACTCGTCAAGCGGCGCGACGGCCACTCCGGAGTGGTCAACTCCCCGGCCTGGGAACTGCTGTCGCTCCCCAAGGAGACGAGCGGTGTGGAGGTGGACGAGGCGGGGCTTCCCACGGGCACGCTGCGGACCCAGGCATACACGTCCGCCATCCGCAGGGTGGAGAGCTTCCTGACGCGCGATGAGCGTGTGGAGTGCTTCCGGCGCGCGGCGGCGCTCGCGGTCACGCGGGGCATCGGCGTCGTGCACGCACTGGCCGGCAGCAAGGACCCCTCGAACACGGACGTCGAGCTGCTACTGGAGGTCCAGGACGAGCTTCCCATCGACACGGTGATCTACTCTCAGATGGAGGACGTCGACAGAGTGGCCGCACTGGGACTGCCGAGAATCGGCGGTTGCCTGCTTCTCGACGGCTCCTTCAGTTCGGGGACCGCCGCTCTCGTCGAGCCGTACGCCGACAGAGAGGGCACCGGTGTTCTCTACTACGAGGACGAGCATCTCACGGCGTTTTTCCGAAGGGCTCACGAACGGGGGCTGCAGCTCTCGGTCCACGCTCTGGGCGGGCGTGCGATCGGCCAGGCCATACGCTGCTACCGGGCGGCAGCAGGTTCGGAGACGCGTGAGGCAAGGCACAGGATCGAACACTGCGAGCTGCCAAGCGACGCCCACATCGCGGCGATCGCCGGGTCGGGTATCTCCCCGTGCGTGCAGCCGACGTTCGAGTTTCTGTGGGGCAGGCCCGGCGGGATGATCGAGAAGCGGCTGGGGCCGGCCAGAGCTGCCCGGACCAACCCTCACAGGACCATGCTTGCGGCCGGGATCCCCCTCGCCGGAGGCTCCGATTCGTACGTCACCCCGATGGACTCGCTGCTGGGCATCCACTCGGCCGTGAACCGGCCGAACGAGTCGGAGCGCATATCCGTCTTCGACGCCGTGGGGCTCTTCACGAGCGGGGCGGCGAGGGCTTCGTTCGATGAGTCGAAACGAGGTACGTTGGAGGTGGGGAAGGAAGCCAGCTTCACCGTTCTCGATGATGACCCGTTCGATGTCCGTCCCGAGACCATCAGGGACATCGGTGTCGCGGCTCTCTATATCAGGGGAGAGAAGGTGGGGGTCTAGCGTTCCGCGGGGTCCTGTGGGAAGAAGACGTCGTGGAGCGCCTCGAGGACCCTTCTTGCGCCACCGGGCCTGACAGCTACCACCGTAGACCGTCCTTCCGATACCATCGCCAGCAGATCTTCGTCGGCGCTCGTGACGGCCGCTGCGGCGGCCGCTGCAGAGACGGCTGATCCCGCATTGCTGCCCACCGCGCAGATAAGGTCCGCCCGGCGGGCCGACATGCTCACATCGCTCCGCTCGAGGAGTTTCTCCACGGCCACTCTCTCGACAGCGACCAACGTCTGATCCCCGAGTGTCAGGACGAACTTCACACGGTCCGATAGCTTCCCGATCTCTGCCGCGGCGGTGGCCGGCATCCGTTCCCACGTCAGGAGCTCGACGTCCTCGAGCAGAGAGAGCCCGGCGACCGGGGGACACGGAGGAGTGGGCTCGTCGAGGACTATCGTGCCCGCGGTGTCGGACACGCTCTTCCGGACATGGAGCCTGATGCCGTTCTCCTCCGCGAACCGCACGGCATCCTCCCTGAGGACGGTCGCACCGTACCGCGCCAGTTCGCTCATGTCCTCGAACGAGATCTCGGCGATCTTCCTGGCTGCCGGGACGGTGTTCGGGTCCGCCGTGTATACGCCGTCGACGTCCGTCAGGATCTCGCAGCGTTCGGCGCCCAGCGCCGCGGCCAGCGCGACGGCGGTCGTGTCGGACCCACCTCTGCCCAGGGTCGTCACGTCCTTCGCCGTGCTCACGCCCTGGAACCCACCGACGACCACGACGTTGCCGGACGCAAGCTCGCGGACCACTCTGTCGGGACGCACCTCCAGAATACGGGCGTCCGTGTGCTTCGTGTCCGTGATGATGCCTACCTGAGATCCGGTGAAGGAGATCGCGGGGCAACCGATCGAGTTCAGTGCTATGGCGAGAAGCGACATCGATATCCGCTCGCCCGCCGTCATCAGCATGTCCAGTTCGCGCTGGTCCGGTTCGGCCGCCAGTGCCGTGGCATCTCTGAGCAGAGAGTCGGTCGTGCCTCCCGGGGCCGAGACGACCACGACCACGTCGTGACCGCTCCCTCTGAGCGCGGCGAGCCTCTCGGCGATCGCGAGAATCTTCTCCCGACCGTCGATCGACGTGCCGCCGTACTTCTGGACGATGGTGGACACGGGGCTACCGCTTCTCCGTTCGCGCCGGTGGTGGTTGTTCTTACCCCTCTACCACATTGCGTCTGACGGGTCAACGCGCGCGTTGCTTCGGTGTGTAAGCGTTGCTTCGGTCCGGAGGGCTTCTCCTCGGCGTCTCCTCGCGGCTTGACAGCCGCCGGCCCGCGCGGGTACGCTCGTGACGGAAGATCCCACGAGATGGACACATCACTGATTCCTCAGAATGGCGGAGGCGTGAGATGGCAGAGCGATTCGACCTGGCCGTGATCGGCGGCGGCCCCGGCGGGTACGTGGCGGCGATACGAGCGGCGCAGCTGGGCCTCAGAGTCGCACTCGTGGAGAAGGAACAGTTGGGCGGTGTCTGCCTCAATCGGGGCTGCATTCCCACGAAGGCGCTTCTGGCGAGTGCCGGCGTGCTTTCGGCGCTGGGGCGCGCCCGTGAGTTCGGTGTGAAGGTCGAGGGCGTCAAGGCGGACGTTCCCGCAATGTTCAGGCGCAAGGACGAAGTGGTCGCGCGCCTCCGCGGTGGTGTTGAGACGCTTCTCAGGAAGCGGAAGGTCACGGTCTACGACGGGGTAGGGTCGATCGGGGAGCCCGGCGTCATCGGCGTCGAAGGGCCCGACGGCACCGTCGCCATCGAGTGCGAGCGGATCATCCTCGCGACGGGGTCGACGCCGCTCGTGCCGGAGACGTTCCCCTATGACGGCAGGGTCGTCGTCACCACGCGCGAGGCGCTGGAGTCTCCTCACATGCCGGACGACGTGCTCATCATCGGTGCGGGAGCGGTCGGCTGCGAATTCGCGGGCTTCTACTCGTCGCTGGGTCTCTCCGTAACGCTGGTCGAGATGCTCCCCGAGATGCTCCCCGGTGAAGATCGGTCCGCTGTCAGGCTGCTTCTGGCAGCGATGAAGAAGCGGGGCGTCGATGTCCGGACGGCAACGAAGGTGGAGTCGATCGAGGTCACGGGGGACACCGCCCTGACGACGCTGTCGGACGGGACGTCCCTCGAGACCGGGCGCGTGCTCCTTGCCATGGGGCGCCGTCCCGGCTCCGGCGGCTCCGGCATCCCCGAGGCCGGTATCGAGGTCGAGCGCGGCGCGGTCGTCGTCAACGAGAAGATGGAGACCTCGCGGCCGGGCGTCTACGCGATCGGGGACCTGGTGGGAGGGTGGCTGTTGGCACACGTCGCTTCCCGTGAGGGCATCGTGGCCGCGACCAACGCCGCGGGGCGGGATCTTGCGATGAGCTACCGCGCTGTGCCCAGATGTACCTTCACCAGACCTGAGATCGCCAGCGTCGGGATCACCGAGGCGGCAGCTTCGAGCCAAGGCCTCGAGTTCTCTTCCGGGAGGTTCCCGTTCGCCGCCTCGGGCAAAGCGCTGGCCGAGGGTGAGGCCCAGGGGTTCGTGAAGGTCCTTTGCGACGCGGCGAGCGGACGCGTGGTCGGGGGCGTGGTCGTGGGCCCCCACGCGTCGGACCTGATCCACGAGGTGGCGCTTGCCATCGAGGCGGAGCTCTCGTTCGACAGGCTGGCGGGTATGATACACGCACACCCCACGCTCGCGGAATCGGTCATGGAAGCCGCCGAGGCCATCGAGGGCTTGAGCATCCACTCCGGTTAGCCTGGCCGCCTGAAGTCGCGGGGGTGGGGAGGAACTGAAGCGCTCTCCCCGGCGCCCCGCCTGCGAACGTACGAACGCCGGGACCGTAGTCCCGGCGTTCACATGTCTGGAGGAACCGATCCGTCGCTGTTCCTACTCTATGCAGCCTTTGCGCTTGAGCATCGTCACGCGCGACTCGAGATCGTAGAGCTTGACGATAACGTCGGTGATCGGGTCCAGTCTGGTTCTCGGCACGCAATTGCTGTAGATGCCGTGCTGAAGGGCGGCCGTGCTCTCCTTGAGGAGCACGTTCTCCATCACCAGTTCGTCGGTAGGCGGAACGAACCACAGGTCTATCGTGATGTCGCGGCCGTAGTCGATGAGCTCTGTGAACTCGAAACTGCCGTCCGACGACGTCAGCTGCTCCGTCGCCAGAATCCCGCCCATGTACAGCTTGACGTTCACATCCAGTAGTGGCCGGCCTTTCTCGTCGACCACCAGTCCCGTGATGGTCGTCTCACTCGTCCCGGCGAATCCGCTGCGGACGGGCGCCTGCACGCCGCTCGACGGCGTGGTCGGAACGGTCTCGCTAGGACCCACGGCCACCGCGGGGAGCGACATCACCAGGAGCGCCGCAAGGGCAGACACAATCATCCTTTTCATATGCCGTGCCACCTTTCCTCTTCCAGAGTCCGTTGCTCTCTAGTTAGGAACCGTAGCAGGCGCCTCGTTCCCCTGTCAACGTCTAAAGGCCCCGACACGTCTTGTTGAAGACCCTGAGCGATGATATACTGCGTTTTCATGAGACAAGTCACGCGCAGAAGCCGCACGGTCGGGAGAGTGCCGGCCCTCACGCTCGCCCTTGCCCTCGTGCTCGTGCTTCCCGTGCCGGCGTTCCCGGTCGGGAGCGTCAGCACGGTTTCGCCTCGCCCGATGGCCATGGGCGGGGCCTTCATGGCCGTCGACGACGAGCTTGCCGCGATGGCCTGGAATCCGGCCGGCTTCATGCCGCCGCACTGCGGAAGCGGGGCCGACTTCCGCGTCCACGTCAATATTCTCGGAGCGCCCGCCATTGCGCATGAGACCGGGCTCCTGACCGGCGGAGAGTCCGAGCCCTTTGCCTCGCTGCCTGCCTTCGAGAAGCTGTCGGTCGCCCTGGGTGCCATCGCGAAGGGCGTCACTGTCCGGAGGGGTGGTGTGGCCGTGGGCGTTCTTCTCCTCGAGGAGCACCTGGACCCCGATGGACTGGCCGACGCGAAGGGACTCGCCGACGCGAGCGATCTCCTGAGCGCGTACTACACAACATTCGCGTTTGCGTTCCAGCTGGCCCCCAGCGTGGTCATAGGAGGGAGCGAGATCATCCTCTCCGGGTGGGACGTTCCGGGCGAGCGGAAGAACGGGTCCGGTCGCGCCTACGGAGCGCTCCTTCGCCCCAACGGGAGGGTGACCGTCGGACTGACGTACCTGGATCTCCCGGGCGATTTCGATCACTACCGGCTTGCGGTCGAGGGCCTTGGGTCACGCACGATGAACGCAGGTATGGCCTATCGCCCGCTGGACGAGCTGCTCCTGACGTTCGATCTCCGCGACCTTTCCGAGAAGCACCCCGAGACCTCACTTGAGCCCCGCATCGGTCTGGAGTGGGATCTCTGGGGTAAGGGCGCCGTGAGAGCCGGGGCCTTTCGTGAAGACAGCGGCGAAACCAACGTCCTATCACTGGGTATGGGTGCGATCCCGGCGGCCGCGTGCGCGCGGAGCGGCCGGACGTCCGGCGGAGACTCCTTCGTTTTGAACTACACGATTCTCCTCAAGGAGGATGCCTCGCCGAGACACCTGCTTTCGGTCCTTTTGCACTTCTGAGTCTGGAACGCGTACGATGGCGCGGCGGGCGACCAACGGCGTGCGAAACCTGCGCGCGCGCGGTCGCGACCGACGGCCCCGCGGAGCGGCCGGATTCCGCTTGACACCACGACACTGGAGCGTTGTATCCTCTGGCAAAACTATATGTTAGGGTGCCCGCTCTCGATAAGAAACAGGGGGAGTCTGGATGTGTAGAACGAACCCGGCACGGCCGGCCACGGCGGTCCTGGTGCTTGTCTGGGCGCTGGCCGTTCCAGCCGCGGGCGGGCTCATTTCCGACGTCGGGGCCATCCCGAATCCGTTCTCACCGAACGCCGACGGTGTGTTCGACTCGACCGCGGTCTACTACTCGCTGTCGGAACAGGCCGCCATCGTTCTCTCTGTGGCCGACTCCGCAGGCATCGGGTTCTTGACTCTCTGGTCGGGCTGGGAGGACGAGGGCACGCACGGCCACTGGTGGGACGGGTGGTTCGAAGACAGCTTCGTCGCGGACGGCGAATACCAGTTCCTGATCAAGGCCATACCGGAGTTCGGCCCCATAGAGGAGGCCGCCTTCTCCTTTGTCGTTGACACCGAGGCGCCGCCGCTTCTCGACGTGGAGGTCGCGCCGAGCCGGTTCTCACCGAATGGCGACGGTGTCGGGGACAGCCTGATGATCCGGTTCGAGGCCGGTATCTCCGAGCCCTCGGACCAGGTTCTGGTCACGGTTCTCGACGAGGACGTGGAGCCCGTGCGGCTGGTCTACTCCGCCACCGGGGTCGCCTCCGCAATCCTCTTCTGGAACGGCGCCGACGAGGAGGGCGCGGTCGCGTCTGACGGGTTCTTCTTCGTCAAGGTCGAGACCAGGGACGCGGCCGGGAACGCGGATTGGTCGGGAGCGCTGGTCGACCTCGACACGTCGCCGCCCGTCCTCGGTGTCGACTACACCGATACGACCGCCATGGAGATCAGAGTGAACTCGTCCGTCGCCGAGCTGACCGGATGGGCCTACGATCGAGCCGGCGTCGTGTCGGTCGAGATGTCCATCGACCAGGAGGAGTGGACCGAGGTCGCCGTGGGGCGCCCGGATACCGCCACCTGGGCGGGCAGCGTGGCGTGCACGTCCTGCATCCCAGGTGAGCTCGACGAGGTGCTGCAGGTCTTCGTGCGGGGCTACGACGGCACGCCGACGGCCGACGGACGGGGTCACGTCAACGGTCCGGACGCATCCGTCCCGATACTCTCGTTCGACGTGATCTTCGACGTGGCGCCGCCCGAGCACGTTTCATCGGTGGTCAGCGGCGGAGACGACAGCTTCGAGCCTGGTGAGACCGTAACTGTTACGAGCATGTGGGACGACATCGGCTACGACGTCACCGCGGACTTCAGCCAGGTGGACAGCGAGTTCGACCCGGCCGGCGTCGGTGTTTCGGGGAGCACGGGCGGGTACTACACCATCACGTACGAGATCTCGGAAGCGAACTCGTTCGTGCCGGTGGTAGACGCCCCGGTCTTTATCACGGCGGCTGACGACTTCGAGAGACAGGTAACCGTCGAGGCGGTCACGGTCACCGTTCTTCCGGCCGGCTCCGATGGTCCGACCGGCGCCGTCGCCATCAGCGCCAACTCTTTCGAGCCTCTGGCCGGAGGGAAGGTCGACATCACACTGGGGTCGTACGAGGGAACGGGCACGGTGCGCGTCTACAACATGGCCGGGACGCATGTAAGGACGCTTGAGAGTGGTTCCCCCATCAGCTGGTACGGGGACAACGATGCCGGCGACTCCGTCGCCAGCGGTGTGTACTTCCTCAGGATCCAGACGGGCGAGAGTGAATCGATTAAGAAGGTCGCCGTCATCAGGTAGCGCGCAATTCGGGAGGGTACGACATGACGTCTAGCAAGCTCGCGGTTCTCGTTGCTGTTATGGTGGCGGTTCTGCCGCCGGCCTCTCTGGCGCAGGGGACGTCTGGGGCGCAGTTCCTCGGTGTGGGCATCGGGGCTCGCGCCGCGGCCATGGGTGGTGCATACACCTCCATCGCTGACGACGGGACGGCGTTGCACTGGAATCCGGCGGGTCTCACGCGCGTCGACGGACACCGGCTGACGCTCTCTCACATTTCCTGGCTTCCAGGCGTGAAGTACAACTACGCGAGCTACGCCGCGCCGGCAGGGAGCGATGCGGGCATCGGTGTCGCGCTCGAGCAGGGGGGGGCCGGCTCCTGGGACAATACGGGTGAGGGTTCGTTCGAATCGGGCGACTTCGCCGGCATTGTGGGTTACGGCAGGCGCATGTCCGCCGACATCGGCGTGGGAGCGGATCTCAAGTTCCTCTCGAGTTCGCTGGGCGACCATGGGGCGTCGTCCTACGCCGTTGATCTGGGCGTGCTCTACAGCGTGAACGACGACACGAATATCGGAGTGGCCGTCCGCAACCTGGGCCCGGGACTGACCTTCGAAAGCGGCACCGATCCCCTGCCTGTGACGATGACGGTGGGGGGATCGTACCTGTGGCACGGTGTTCTGCTGTCGATGGACCTGGAGAAGGTCAACGACCTCGGTCCGATGACTCGCATCGGCGCCGAGTATGCGCCGGTCCGGTACCTGGCTTTGAGGGGAGGCTGGATCGGCGGCGACGAAACGGCGCTGTCCGGCCTGACCGGCGGTATCGGCCTCAACTGGAACGAACGGTGGGCGGTCGACTACGCGTACAGATCCTCCGATCTCGGCGGGACGCACCAGTTCGCGCTGTCCGCCGGGTTCGGCGGCGCCTCCAGCAGCGGCCTCGTGGCCCCGGCGTCTGTGAGCGACGAAGACGACCCTTCCGTCTCCGTGATCCCGAAGTCGAACCTCGCGGTCATCAGCGAACTGACCGAGGAGGTGATGGCGGAGGCCGTTACCCGGATGGGGCTGCTCGAGGGCTCGCGGCTGCACCTCAGGCAGATGGACACACACGACGCCAACTGGCTCGTCAAGTCGATCCTGCTTGAGGAGCTGACCTCACACGGGCACGCGGCCAGGGCCGGACAGATGACGGCATCAGACGATCCGGACGACGCGGGCGTATACGAGATCGCATACCGGATCGTCTACTGCCAGACGTCGCTCCCGCAGTCATGGCGCGAGTGGGTGGTTGGCCCGCGCAAGTTCGAGCGCAGGACCGCCGTCGACATCCGATTCGAACTCTCCGATTCTACGAAGACGATCGTCTGGGCAGGAGGCGTTCAGCGCGAGCGCCGCGAGATCATCTCGGCCGGACGCCTCGACGACCTCGAGGCGCCCGGGCAGGCGTTCGCTTCGCCCGAATCGGAGCAGAGCGGATGGGACAAGATCTTTGAACCCGTCATAGTGGCGGGCATCGTCGGCGGGCTCATCTACCTCTTCTACACGAGCAGGTCGACCAACTAGCTTACGCTTGAGCTCGTACGCGAGCGGAGGGTGTTCACGTGGTTCACAACAGCATGCCCCGGTGTGCGGGCGCCCTTCTTGTCGTCGCGCAGCTCGCTGCCGCGCTTCTGGTGGCGGCAGGGTGCTCCTCGGTGCCGGAACTCGGCGAGGCGACGGCCGAGGACACATACGCCTTCGGTGTCGCGGCGGCCGAACGAGGTGACTACACGCTGGCCATCGAGGTCTTCAAGGGCATTACTCTGGAGACGCCGCTTCACGAGACCGCCGACGATGCGCTCGTCGCGCTCGCGGACGCTCACCGCGCGATCTCCGACTACGCGTCTGCCGAGGAGGCGTATCGAAGGCTCCTGTCCGACTACCCCCACTCATCGCTGGTGCCTGAGGCCGAGTACAAACTGGGTATGACGTTCTTCGATCAGGTGCTGCCCGTCGCGCTCGATCAGAGCATGACCAACCAGGCCATCAGCCAGTTCGAGTACTTCCTCGCGGCGTTTCCTTCAAGCGGCTTCGCCGAAGAGGCCGGCAAGAGGGTCCTCGAGCTAAGGACGAGGCTCGCGGCGAAGCGCTACGACAGCGCGACGCTGTACTTCGCTCTCCGCCAGCCGAAGGCGGCGCGCGTCTACCTCGAGTCCGTCATCGTGGACTACCCCGAGACCGTGTGGGCGCCTGCGGCCCTGCTGGACAAGGCGAGGAGCTTCGCGGCCGAGGGGGCACGGGCGCTTGCGGAGGGCGAGTACCAGCGGCTCATGGAGTTGTATCCTGACACGGAGGAGGCCCGCACGGCGGCCACTGAAGCGGCTGCCCTCTCGGGCTAGCCGATTTCCTCCGGGGAGGAGCGAACCACTTGGCCACCGGTCTCATGGGCGGAACCTTCGACCCGATCCACATTGCCCACCTGATAATCGCCGAGGAGGCGCTGGACCTGCTGGGGCTTTCCCGTGTCATCTTCGTTCCGTCCGCCCGTCCACCCCACAAGTCGGGCGACGACGTCGCCTCAGTGGAGCATCGCCTCGAGATGGTGAGGCTGGCCATCGATGGGAACCCCAGACTCGCTCTCTCCGACCTCGAGGTCAGGCGGCCCGAGCCCTCGTATACCGTGGAGACGATCCGCCAGTTCAGACGAGAGTTCGGAGAGCACGAGAAGCTCTACTTCATCATGGGCGCCGACAGCCTGGCCCAGTTCTTCACGTGGAAGGACCCGCTCGAGCTCATCAGCTCTTGCGAGTTCGTCGTGGTGCCGCGGCCGGGTGTCGGACCCGGCGATGGCGATCCGCGCATCAGGGAGAAAGCACACATGCTGGACACGCCGCTCATCGGCGTCTCGTCCAGCGACATCCGCGAGAGGGTCCGGACGGGACGGTCCATACGGTACCTCGTTTCCCCGGCAGTCAGCGCCTACATAAGAGAGAAGAACCTCTACTCATGACCACGTTCTCTGTCTCGTGGACGGCACCGCCCTGGTCTACAGATCTTACTACGCCTTCATTCGACGTCCGCTCGTCAACTCGAGCGGGGAGAACGTGAGCGCCGTGTACGGTTTTGCGTCGAGTCTCATCAAGCTTCTGGACGAACTCGCCCCGTCTCACATGGTCGTCGCGTTCGACCGGCCGGAGCCCACGTTTCGTCACGAGGCGTACGAAGACTACAAGGCCACGCGCGAGCCGATGCCGGACGAACTGGCGGACCAGCTGTCGGCGATCCACGAGCTGGTCGAGGCCTTCGGAATACCGATAGTGGAGGAGCCAGGGTACGAGGCCGACGATCTCATCGGCACACTCGCGGTCGCCGCGAGGGAGGAGGGGCTAAGGTCGGTCATCGTGTCGGGGGACAAGGACTTCTTCCAGCTGGTCGATGACACGATCACGGTTCTCGATCCGGCCAAGAACATCGAGTACACCGCCCTGGGAGTGGAGGAGAAGTTTGGAGTGCCGCCGTCGCAGGTCATCGAGGTGCTCGGTCTCATGGGCGATGCGTCGGATAACGTTCCCGGAGTCCCCGGGGTGGGCAAGAAGACGGCCACGGATCTCATCGCGCGATTCGGGTCGGTCGAGGGCGTCCTCGAACACATAGATGAGATCAGTGGCGCAAAGCGCAAGCAGAACCTGAGGGAGTTCAGCGAGCAGGCGATGATGAGCCGCGACCTGGTCACGATAGACCTGGCGGCGCCGGTGGCGTTCAACGAAGGAGAACTGGCGAGACGGCCGATCGACGGCGAGCGTGTCGGCGCGTTCCTACGCGAGTACGAGTTCCCGTCTCTGCTCAAGCTCGTGGCGACCGAGCCGGCGCCGGACACGTCCGGGTACTCCGTTGTGACGAGCAAGAAGCGCCTCGCGAGCCTGGTCGCGGCGCTCGAAAGGTCCCGTGGTTTCGCCCTCGACCTCGAGACGACCTCTCTGGACCCGCACTCGGCCGAAATAGTGGGTGTGTCCGTGGCACTGGAGGAGGGGGAGGCGTTCTATGTCCCCGTCGGCCACACGGGCGGCCGGTCGCTTGATCGTGACTTCGTGATGGACAGTCTCACACCTGCTCTCACGAACGAGGACGTTCCGAAGTACGGGCAGAACATCAAGTTCGACTACAAGGTGCTGCTGACGCACGGGATCGAGCTTGCGCCGCTCACCTTCGATACGATGATCGCGTCGTACCTGTTGGACCCCGGGCGACGCCAGCACGGTCTGACGGCGTTAGCCCTGGAGCACCTCGGCGTCCGCATGACGCCCATAGAGAGCCTGATAGGGAAGGGCGGCGAGCAGCTGTCGTTTGCGGACGTGGGCGTCGAGGATGCTTCCGACTACTCGTGCGCGGACGCGGACGCCACCATCAGGCTGACTCACCTTCTGAGCGAACGCATCCGGGAGGAGGGGCTCGAGGCTCTCTTGACCGGGGTAGAGATGCCGCTCGTGCGAGTGCTGGCCGGAATGGAGCTCACCGGCGTGGAGCTCGACGTCTCTTTTCTCTCGAGCCTGGCCGCGGATTTCGGACGAGAGATAGAGGGGTTGAGAGAACGTGTTTGCGATCTGGCCGGCGTCGAGTTCAATCTCGACTCTCCGAAGCAGGTCGGCTCAGTGCTCTTCGAGAGGCTGGGGCTCCCGCGTGGCCGGCGCACGAAGACCGGGTACTCGACCGACATCAGCGTTCTCGAGAGGCTGCGAGACGACCACGAGGTTCCCGCGCTCATCCTTGAGTATCGACAGCTCAGGAAGCTCCAGACGGGGTACTTGGAAGCGCTCCCGAAGCTCGTGAACCCGGTGACGGGGCGAGTGCACACGTCGTTCAACCAGACGGTCGCGGCCACGGGCAGGCTCTCGAGCAGCAATCCAAACCTACAGAACATACCCATAAGGACCGAGTTGGGCAGGCAGATTCGTAGGGCCTTCGTCGCGGGCGATGGTAAGCTCCTGCTCTCGGCCGACTACTCGCAGGTCGAACTCCGGATAATGGCGCACCTGTCGGGGGACACGACCCTGGTCGAGGCGTTCAAGAACGGCAAGGACGTTCACCGTTCCACGGCCTCGCTCATCTTCGGAGTGTCGGAGGACGACGTCTCGTCGGTGCAGCGCGAATCGGCGAAGACCGTCAACTTCGGCATCATGTACGGTATGGGGCGATTCGGGCTGGCGCGGCGTCTGGGGGTAGGGAACGACGAGGCGGCCGATTTCATCGATCGGTACTTCCAGACCTATCCCGGCGTCCGGGAGTACACCGAGCGCGTGATCGCGGAGGCTGCGGATTCGGGGTACGCCTCGACGATGCTCGGGCGCAGGCGCCCCATCACGGGGCTTGCGTCCGACAACGCGCGTGTTCGGGGCATGGCGGAGCGCGTCGCTGTGAACACGCCGATCCAGGGCAGCGCGGCCGACCTCATCAAGCTGGCAATGCTCGGCGTCGACAGGAGGATTCGCTCGGACGGCCTGCCGTGCCGCATGGTGCTGCAGGTCCACGACGAGCTTGTTTTCGAGCTTCCCGAGGACAGGCTCGACGACGTCTCGGCGGCAGTTCGTGAGGAGATGGAGCACCCGGAGGGGATCGAACTCGACGTGCCGGTCGTCACGAACCTGGCGAGCGGTTCGGATTGGTTCGAGGCGCACCCGTAGGTAGCACCTTCGGCAATCCCGGGCACGCTCCCGGCACTGGAAGGGACAAAACGATGTTCAGGATCGGACTCGCCGGAGGCATGGGCAGCGGGAAGAGCGAAGTCGCGGCGAGACTGAGCGAACTCGGCGCCCTGGTGATAGAGGCGGACGCGGTGGCCAGGGACATCGTCGCCGTGGGAACGGAGGTGTTCACCGCGATCGTCGGTGCGTTTGGTGAGTCCGTGCTGGCCGACGACGGCGGCCTGGACAGAGGAGCGCTCTCCGCCGCCGCCTTCTCGTCCGAGGGGGCGACCAGCGTCCTCAATGGGATCACGCACCCGGCGCTTATACGTGAGATCATGCGCCGGTCGGAGGTTCTGGAGAGGCAGAGCCCCTCCGGCGTCCTCGTGGTCGATGCGGCGCTTCTCGTGCAGTGGGACGTGCTGGACCTGTTCGACGTCGTGGTGATCGTCCACGCTCCGCGGGAGCTCCGGGTCCGCAGGCTCGTGGAGGCGGGCTTCGGAGAGGAGGACGTCAGGCGGAGGATGCATTCGCAGCTGTCGGACGATATGATGCTCGCGGCCGCCGATGTGGTTATCGAGAACGGGGGTTCCATCGAGGAACTCCGTGCCGCGGTGGACGATTTCTGGGAGTCGCTGCCCATCAACACGTAGGAGGACCGGAGATGAGCGAGATGAGAAAGACGCTGGAAGAGCTGGTCAGGAGGATCGGAGAGCTCGAGGAGTATCTTTGACGTCGCCACAAAGAGCAAGCGTCAGGCGGAGCTTACGGCCACCACGTCGTCGCCGGACTTCTGGTCCGACGCCGGCGCCGCGCAGAAGGTGTTCGACGAGCTGAATGCGATCAAGGCGTGGACGCAGCCCTTGGCCGAGTTCCGTTCCGAGTGTGACGACCTCCCGGCCCTCATCGAACTCGCTGAGGAAGAAGGTGGGGAGGCGCTCGATGAGACCGCGTCCGCACTGGATGCGCTGGATGGTAGGCTCAGGGAACTCGAACTCAGGAAGATGCTCTCCGGTGGTGACGACGAGCGGAATGCGATCCTCGCCATCCATCCCGGAGCCGGCGGGACGGATTCGGCGGACTGGGCGCAGATGCTCCTCCGCATGTACCTCGCGTGGGCCGAGGGGCGTGGTCTCGAGACGCAGGCCATCGACGTCCAGCCCGGCGAGGGGGCCGGCATCAAGAGCGCGACGGTTCTCGTGAAGGGACCGTTCGCCTACGGTTATCTGCGGGCCGAGGTGGGCGTGCACAGGCTCGTGAGGCTGTCGCCCTTCGACGCGGCGCACAGGCGGCACACATCGTTCGCATCGGTCGCCGCGTACCCTGAGGTTGACGATGACATCGAGATCGAGATCGACGAGTCAGAGATCCGAGTTGACTTCTACAAGGCGAGCGGTCCTGGAGGACAGCACGTCAACAAGAGCTCGACGGCCGTGCGCCTGACGCACGAGCCGACCGGGATGGTCGTCACCTGCCAGAACGAGCGCTCGCAGTACCGGAATCGCTTGAACGCCATGAAGGTCCTCCGGTCCAGGCTCTACGCGCTCCGCGAGGAGGAGCGGCGCAAGGAACAGGCGGAAGCTGCCGGGGAGAAGATGGAGATAGCCTGGGGGAGCCAGATACGGTCGTACGTCCTGCACCCGTACCAGCTGGTGAAGGACAACAGGACGGGCGAGGAGAGCTCCGACGTGAACGGCGTGCTCGACGGGAATCTCGACCGGTTCATCGAGGCTTACCTCAAGGCCACGGAGTAACCGCGAGCGCCGTCCGCTTGACTGACGCCGCCAACGTGGTATAAGTGAGTTCTGAGTAGGATCCACACTGCTGAACTGGGCTACACCTTTGGGGGTAAGGCGTTGGAGAGCAACGAGAAAGGCCTGCCGGCGCAGATGCGCGAGAACCTGGCGCGTCTGAGGGAACTTGGCGTCGAACCATACCCGCGCCGCTCTACGCGCACACACACGGCCGAGGCGGTCGTGGCCGACTTCGAAGCGCTCGAGGGGGCGGAGGTCACGGTCGCCGGGCGGCTGATGGCGATTCGCGGTCACGGCAAGGCGGGCTTCGCGGATCTGGTCGACGGGACGGGGAAGATCCAGCTCTACGTGAGGAAGGACGATGTCGGCGAGGAGCTGTTCGAGATCTGGAAGCTCCTGGACGTGGGCGATATCGTGGGAGCGAAGGGGGAGGCCTTCCGGACGAGAAGTGGCGAGGCGAGCGTTAAGGTCTCAGGCCTCTCGGTTCTGGCGAAGGCTCTGCTACCCCTCCCCGAGAAGTGGCACGGCCTCAAGGACAAGGAGCTCAGGTACCGGCAGCGCTATCTGGACCTCATAGCCAACGCCGACTCACGTCGCACCTTCGAGGTGAGAAGTGAGCTGCTGAAGGTAGCGAGGGACTTCCTGCACGAGCGCGACTTCGTCGAAGTGGAGACCCCCGTGCTCCAGTCGTCATACGGTGGGGCCTTCGCGCGGCCGTTCGAGACGCACCACCACGCGCTCGACATGCCGCTCTACCTCCGCATCGCGGACGAGCTGTACCTCAAGCGGCTGATAGTCGGCGGGATGGAGCGCGTCTTCGAGATCGGCAAGGACTTCCGCAACGAGGGCATGGACAGGACCCACAGCCCCGAGTTCACTCAGCTCGAGCTGTACCAGGCCTACGCCGACTACCACGACATGATGGACATCACGGAAGCGCTCGTGGCGCGCATGACGATGGAGATCCACGGCGGGACGCGCTTCCCCTGGTTGGATGGAGAGATAGACGTTGCCCCGCCCTGGCGGAGGCTCAAGGTGATGGACGCAGTGGAGGAAGCGGTCGGGGCGGAGGCGCTCTCGAGCGACGCGGCGCTGCACTCGGCCGCACGGTCGGCCGGACTGAGCGTCCCCGACGGGGCATCCCGCGGCGACGTGATAGAGGAGATACTCGGCGAACTGGTGGAGCCGAACCTATCTGCGCCGACGTTCCTCATCGACTATCCGAAGTCGATCTCGCCGCTGGCGAAGCAGACGCCCGAGGACCCGGAGATCGTGGAGCGCTTCGAGTTCTTCATCGGAGGTCTCGAGCTCGGGAACTCCTTCACCGAACTGAACGACCCGGACGAGCAGACGCGGCGCCTGGAGGCGCAGGTGCAGGCGCGCGAGGGCGGCAACGCCGAGGCTCACGGCATGGACGAGGACTTCGTCCGCGCGCTCGAGCACGGAATGCCGCCGACCGGTGGGCTGGGAATAGGGTTCGACCGGCTGGTGATGCTCCTCACGAACTCGCGGAACATCCGCGACGTCATACTGTTCCCGGCGATGCGTCCGGAAGCGTAGTCTGCTCGAACCGTGGGGCCGCCGGTCGTGCGCGAACAAGACCCCGGTAGGATTAGGAGACGACTGACAGTGTCGTTCGAATGGTTCATAGCCTGGCGGTATCTGCGCGCCAAGCGGAAGACCAGGTTCATCTCGATAATCACGTTCATCTCTGCCGCGGGTGTTGCCGTCGGAGTGATGGCGCTCGTGGTCGTGCTGGCCGTGATGAACGGCTTCGAGAACGAGATTCACAGCCGGATTATCGGTATCAACGCGCACGTCATCCTGCTGCGGTACGGTGACGACCCTCTCAGCGGATACGACAGGCTCGTGGACGAAGTGGAGGCGCTCCCGGAGGTCGTGGCGGCCGCTCCGTTCACGTACACGAAGGCCATCCTGCAGGGGTACGGCGGGTCGGACGGCGTCGTCGTCCGCGGGATCGACCTCGAGTGCGAGGCACGAGTCACCGACATACTCTCGAACATCACGCCGCAGCTCTCGTCACTCGCGACACGCGAAGGCGAGATCCCGGGCGCCATCGTCGGGGACGAGCTGGCGCGGAGGCTCAGGGTGACCGTGGGGGACACCGTCGCCGTTTCGTCTCCCTTCGACTACGTTGTGACGCCCATGGGTCTCATGCCCGCGGTGTCACGGTTCAAGATCAGAAGCCTGTTCAGCTCGGGCATGTTCGAGTACGACCAGTCGCTCGTGTACATCGATATCCCAGAGGCGCAGGAGCTCTTCGGACTTGGAGATGGCGTGGTCGGCGTGGCCATCAAGACGACGGACCCGTACGCCGCGCCCGAGATCGCGGAGAAGATCGTGGCGGCGGTGGGGGGATTTCCCTACAGGGCCAACAACTGGATCGAGCTTAATCGCAACCTCTTCAAGTGGATGAAGACCGAGAAGAAAGTGATGTTCTGGATTCTCTCGCTCATCGTCATGGTGGCTGCCTTCAACATCGCGAGCACGCTCATAATGGTGGTGATGGAGAAGACCAGGGACATCGGGATCATGAAATCGATGGGCGCGACGCAGCGCTCCATACGGAGGATATTCGTGTTC
>JALGZG010000318.1 GCA_025782345.1 bacterium
ACGCGGTTATCAAGCCGCGCGACACGCGGCCGGTCATCATAGATTCGCTGAGGATGCTCGCGAACAAGCGGGACAGCAACCCGCCGAAGAAGCACGGGAACATCCCGCTCTAGCGCGGGCGGCGTGTGCTGGCGAGGGGCACCCCCTTGGGCGGGGTCTGGCGGCGGACCGTGGGCGCACCCGAGGGCGGGGCGCTTCGCTCCATCACCTTCGTCGCGCCGGGGTGGGGCGACTCGGTTCTGTTCCCGCCTGCGGGGTGCGCAACGCCCGGCCGGCGACCGACGCCGGGGAGCGCGGAATGACCCCGCCGGCGGCGTCGGAGCCACGATGCGACATGTCCGTCGCATCGTGAGCGACGCAAGCGAAGCGGGCCGCCGAAGGGGACTTCCGCGCTCCACGAGCGCAGCGCCCCGCCCAAGGGGACGCCCCAGCGGGTCGCGAACCTGAGGAGACACGGAGACACGATGTTCAAGAAGGTGCTCATAGCCAACCGGGGTGAGATCGCCGTCAGGGTCGTGAGGGCCCTGCGCGAGATGGGCACGTCCGCTACGCTGACGAGGCCTACCTCATCGGCCCGCCGCTGCCCAGCGAGAGCTACCTCAAGATCGACGCGATCGTCGAGCTGGCGGCGAAGATCGGGGCCGAGGCCGTGCACCCCGGCTACGGCTTCCTCGCCGAGAACGCGGGGTTCGCGGCCGCGTGCGAGAAGGAAGGGATAGCGTTCATCGGCCCCTCGAGCGAGACCATCGCGCTCGTGGGCGACAAGATGCAGGCGCGAAAGACAATGGTGGCCACCGGTATTCCGGTGGTTCCCGGCGGCGACAGGCCGCTCTCAGGTATTGCAGAGATGAAGGCCGAGGCCGAGCGCATCGGCTTCCCCGTCATGATGAAGGCCGCGGCCGGCGGTGGCGGGAAGGGCATGCGCGTCGTCCGCGAGACGTCCGAACTGGAGTCCGCGGCGAAGGCCTCACGCTCCGAGGCGGGGTCGGCGTTCGCAGACGACCGCATCTACCTCGAGAAGCTCATCGAGAACCCGCGCCACGTTGAGTTCCAGATCATCGCTGATTCACACGGCAACATCGTCCATCTGGGCGAGCGCGAGTGCTCGATCCAGCGTCGTCATCAGAAGCTCGTCGAGGAGTCGCCGTCGGTGGCGCTCACGCCATCGCTGCGCGCGAAGATGGGTGAAGCTGCGGTGGAGGCAACCCGAGCGTCCGGCTACGTCAACGCGGGAACGGTCGAGTTCCTGCTCGACAAGAACCGGGAGTTCTTCTTCCTGGAGGTCAATGCCAGGCTGCAGGTCGAGCATCCCGTGACCGAACTCGTGACCGGCATAGACCTCGTCCGCGAGCAGCTGCGCGTCGCAGCGGGCGAGAAGCTGTCGTTCAGCCAGAGCGACGTGGAGAACAGGGGCGCGGCCATCGAGTGCCGGATATGCGCCGAGGATCCCCCGCTCATCTCTAAGCTCCTCACATGGGGCGAGACGAGGAAAGAGGCCATCGAGCGCATGCAGCGCGCGCTATCCGAGTACGACATCGAGGGCATAAGGACGACCATTCCCTTCCACAAGGCCGTGATGGAGAGCGACGAGTTCCGTGACGGGAACTTCGACACAGGCTTCGTCGATGAGGTCTTCTTCCCGTACTACTCGGGCAAGAAGCCGTCCGACCCGGAGGTGGCGGCGATCGCTGCTGCTCTGATAGCCGACACGGAGAGGTCGCTTCACAAGCCGGTCGGCGGTGACGCCGGAGCGGGCGGGTCCGGGCGGAGCGGCTGGAAGCAGCCCCCGGGGAGAGCGGCGTGGGGAGGATGGCAGCTGCACCAGAAGTGACGCGCGTGTCCTGTGGCCGCGGGAGCGCAGTAGAAGGACGTCCCGGCGACTCGGAGTGACGAACACAGAGGGAACAGCATGAAGTACAGTGTCCGCATAGCCGAAGAAGACATCGAACTCGAGGTCAGGCACTCGGGGGATGCGACAGAGGTGGTCGTCGGCGACCGCGTGCTCACGGCCGACCTCGTCCGGATAGCGGGCTCGCCCGTCTACTCGCTCGTGCTCGACGGCAGGTCCCACGAGGTCTCCGTGCACCGCCGCGACCGTCGGTTCGAACTCGTGATCGGCGGGGAAAGCTACCACGCCGACGTCATGGACGAGCGCGCCATGCGGATAGCCGAGGCGACCGGCGACGTAGGCGACGTGCAGTCCGGTGAGACGGTGCTGGCGCCGATGCCCGGCGTGGTCGTAGGGCTGTCCGTCGCGGTCGGGGACACCGTGAAGCCCGGGCAGAGCGTAATGACGCTCGAGGCCATGAAGATGGAGAACGAGCTCAAGAGCGCGGTCGAGGGCGTGGTCAAGGAAATCAAGGTAGAGGTCGGCCAGGGCGTGGCCCAGGGCGAGCCTCTTGTGGTGATAGAGTAGCGGTGGGACGTCGCCGGGGGGCATTCGCTGATCTCGGTTGGGAGCGCGTTTGAGCGGCAGCGGCGATAACAGAGAGCGCTGGGAGAAGACGACGCTCAGGAAGACCCTCGAGCGATTCCCGGAGCGGAAGGACGGGTTCACGACGGGCTCGGGTCTTCCCGTGGACAGGGTCTACATCCCGGACGACGCGCCCGGGGCAGCTTTCGGCTCGGACGGGAGTCCGGGGGACACACTTGGCCTCCCGGGCGAGTACCCATTCACGCGTGGCGTCCAGCCGACGATGTACCGCGGCCGTCTCTGGACCATGAGGCAGTACGCGGGGTTCGGCACCGCCGCCGAGACCAACGCGCGATTCCGCTACCTGCTCGAGCAGGGGCAGACCGGCCTCTCAGTGGCCTTCGACCTGCCCACTCAGATGGGCTACGACGCCGACGATGAGATGGCCGAGGGTGAGGTGGGACGCGTCGGGGTCTCCGTCTGTTCGGTCGAGGACATGAAGGTGCTCTTCGACGGTATTCCGCTCGGCGAGGTCAGCACCTCGATGACGATAAACGCGACCGCGCCCCTCGTGATGGCGATGTACCTGGTCGCCGCGGAAGAGGCCGGAGTCGACTTCGGACAGCTGAGAGGGACGGTCCAGAACGACATACTGAAGGAGTACGCGGCGCGCGGCACACACATCTATCCGCCGAAGCCCTCCGTGGGATTCGCGATCGACCTGTGCGCCTACTGCGCCGAGCACGTTCAGAAGTGGAACACGATATCGATCAGCGGCTACCACATACGCGAGGCGGGCGCCACCGCGGTCGAGGAGCTGGCGTTCACGCTCGCCGACGGGATCGCCTACGTCGAGGCGGCGAAGGAACGCGGGTTGGACGTCGAGACGTTCGCGGCGCGGCTGTCGTTCTTCTTCGATGCGCACAACGACTTCTTCGAGGAGGTCGCGAAGCTCCGCGCGGCGCGCCGGATGTGGGCGCGTATCGTTGGTGAACGCTTCGGCATCGACTCGCCGCGCGCGCAGATGCTCAGGTTCCACACGCAGACGGCCGGCTGCACGTTGACGGCCCAGCAGCCCGAGCTCAACGTCGTTCGCGTGACGCTGCAGGCGTTGGCGGCGGTGCTGGGTGGGACGCAGTCGCTGCACACGAATTCCCGGGACGAGGCGCTGGCGCTTCCAACCGAGCAGAGCGTGCGTATCGCCCTCCGCACGCAGCAGGTGATCGCGGAGGAGAGCGGCGTCGCAAGCGTGACTGACCCGCTCGGCGGCTCCTACTACGTGGAGGCGCTTACGGACCGCATCGAGAGCGAGGCCAGGGCAGAGCTCGACAGGATAGACGGGATGGGTGGCGCGACCGCGGCCATAGAGAACGGCCACTTCCAGCGCGCCATCGCCAAGAGCGCGTATCGACAGCAGAAGGAAGTGGAGGACGAGGAGCGCGTCGTCGTTGGCGTCAACAGATACACGGTGGACGAGCCCGCGCGCATGGAGGTCCTGCGCGTGGACCCCTCCATCAGAGAGGACAAGCTCGAGGCTCTGGCGAGACTGCGCGATTCACGCGACTCGTCGGCGGTGGAAGGGGCCCTGAAGCGGCTCGAAGACGACGCGACCGCGGGCAGGTCCACGATGGAGGCCGCGCTCGAGTGCGCGCGACGGCGGGTGACGCTGGGCGAGATGTCCAGCGTGCTGGAGAAGGTGTTTGGCAGGTACAAGCCGTCCCAGGCTGCGTGGTAGAGAGCGTTGTGTGATCGGGGGTCGTGCGGTCACGGGGCGAGGGGCTCACTTGGAGCAAGTGCGCAGATAGCGGTGCGCGAGGAACCGATGAGCGAGAGCAGAGCGAAGGCAACGCGCGTAGACCACATCTCAATCGTCGTCGAGGACTTCGATCGTGCGTACGATTTCTACGTCAACCAACTCGGCCTTACGGTGCTGAAGGTCGAGGAGTCGGAGCTCCACGGCGTCAAGGCCGCGTTCCTGCGTGTCGGCGACATGATGATCGAGATAATCCAGCCGCTCGGGGAGGGGCCCATCTTGGATTTCCTCGAGAAGCGCGGCCCGGGGTTCCATCACGTCGCGTTCGAGGTGGCCGATCTCCCGGAGGCGCTCGACGAGGTGGCCGGCGCCGGCATCCGTGTCCTGGGCGAGCCGAAGCCCGGCATCCACGAGGGCCGCATATCATTCCTGCACCCGAAGGACACGCAGGGCACGATGGTGGAGTTGTGCGATAAGAAGGAGTCCGAAGACTCATGAAGATCTTCGACCGGATGAAGAACAGAGGGCACGAGCAGCTCATCTTCTGTCTGAACAAGCCCACGGGTCTTCGGGCGATCATAGCCATCCATGACACGACGCTCGGCACGTCGGTGGGCGGTACCCGGCTTATGGAGTACGAGCGCGAGGAAGATGCCGTCATCGATGCGCTGCGGCTCTCGGAAATATCGACGTTCCAGAGCGCCTCGTTCGACAGCGACATGGGTGGGGGAGCGGCGGTGCTCATGACCCAGGAGGGGCAGGAGACCGACGAGGCGTACTTCCGGGCGTTCGGCAGGTTCGTTGAGGGGCTCAAGGGGCTCTTCGTTGCTTACCCGGCGCTCGGAACGACCGACAGGGACTTCCGGTACGTGCGTCGGGAGACGGCGAGCATCGTCCCCATGGAGGGCAGCCACGAGATCACGGCGGTGGGTGTGCTGTGGGGGATGAAGGCCTGCGTCCGCGAAGTGACCGGGAGTTCGAGTCTGAAGGGTCTACACGTTGCTGTTCAGGGGGTGGGTGACGTCGGGCAGCTTCTTGTCGACGAACTGGTTCGGGAGGAGGCGCGGATCACGGTCACGGACATCAGGTACGACGCGATCAAGGTGCTCCAGGACCGCCATCCCGACGTCGAGATCGTGAGGCCGGACGAGATACTCGGCCTGGACTGTTTCGTCCTGTCGCCCTGCGCCGTTGGGCGGATCCTGAACGACGAGACCATCCCGAGGCTCAAGTGCAAGGTGGTCGCGGGAGCGGCCTCCGATCTGCTCGAGGCGGCGAGGCACGCCGACGCGCTGAAGGAGCGTGGCATTCTGTACGCGCCCGACTTCGTCATAGGTGGGGCCGAGCTGTACCAGACCGAGCCGGAGTTCGCGGACGCTCCGAGGGAGCGGCTGTTCGAGGAGGCACGGCGGGTCTACGACGTTGTGGCGGAGATCGTGACGAGAGCGAAGAAGGAGGGGACGACCCCGTACCGGATCGCCGTGGCCGCGGCGGCGAGGCGCGTGGGTCGCATACGCATGGTGCGCAACATAATGTGCTAGCGGAAGGTCAACGACAACACGCGCTGGCAGGAAGAGAGGTTTGCATGGCAGGAATCATCGGCTACGGGGCTTACGTCCCGAGGAATCGGATCAAGGTCGAGGAGAT
>JALGZG010000023.1 GCA_025782345.1 bacterium
GGACGTTCGGCTGGACCTTATCGAATCCGAGTACCCCGTCCACACGCTCATCGATCCCGTGCAGGTTGACCAGGTGCTCGTCAATCTCGTGGTCAACGCCAGGGACGCCATGCCAGATGGAGGAACCGTCACACTGAGAGCAGCCTGGGTCACGCTCGCGGAGACGGACTGCGATTTCAACCCTGAAGCGAAGCCGGGCGAGTACTGCCTTCTCGAGGTCAGCGACACCGGCGTCGGCATGGACGAGCGGACCCTGGAGAAGATCTTCGAGCCCTTCTTCACCACCAAGGATAAAGCGAAGGGCACCGGTCTCGGACTCGCGACGACCTACGGCATCGTCAAGCAGAACGGCGGCTTCATCGATGTTCTGTCGCACCTCGGCGACGGCGCCACCTTCCGCATCTACCTTCCGCTGAAAGACGCGTGCGAGCAGAAGGCCGCCCGGAACGTCAGCCGCGCGACCAAGGGAGGTCGCGAGTGCGTTCTATTGGTCGAGGACGAGAAGGTGGTGAGGGCGCTCGCATCGAAGGCCCTGAGAGACCGCGGGTACGAGGTTCTCGAGGCCGAGCACGCCGAAGACGCCCAGGCGATCTGGACCAAGCGTAAGAACGACGTTGACCTCCTGGTCACCGATATCATCATGCCCGGGCTCGACGGCAAGCGGCTCGCCGAACAGCTCCACGGGGAGCGGCCCGAGCTGCGCGTGCTCTTCATGTCCGGATACGACTGCGCGCTCCTGAGCAGGCACGACGTCTTCGAGGGCGAAACGGAGTTCCTTCCGAAGCCGTTCACGGTGGACGGATTCCGAGGACGGCGTCACCCTGGCGCAGCGCCCCTGACCGCCTAGTGCGGCGCCCGCGCCCCCTATCCAACATGTGCACCTGCCACAGGCCCTTGTCCGCCACCTGCGGAAGGGCGCCCTGACGAGCAGCCCGGTGGTCCGCGCAGCCCGCCAAAGCGGATTCCTGCGCGACAACCGGCCCCGCCCGCCAGCTCACCAACGATGAAACGCCCGCGGAAATGATGTATAATCCCCGGAACGTGCGCGGCGGCCCGTTTCCCGCGGCACTGCGCCGTCGCCGCATCCCGCAACAAGGAAGAGACGCATGGAACGTCAGCCGCGGAGCGCCCCGCGCCACGGCAACCGCGCGAGTGTGCTCGCGCCGGTCTGCCTGGCCCTCGTCCTGACAGGCACGGCGGCTTCAGATGTTCCGGTCTACGTGTTCCCCGAACCTGCGATCGACGGTCCTCCGAAGCACTACATCTGCTCCAAGACCGACGTCTCCATCGACATCGACGGGCGCATCGACGAGCCGGCCTGGTGCGCGGCGCCGTGGACCGACGAGTTCGTCGACATCGAGGGCAAGGATCTGCCGGCGCCCCGTTTCTCCACCAGGGTGAAGATGCTCTGGGACGATGACTTCTTTTACGTAGCGGCGGAGATGGAGGAACCTCACGTCTGGGCCAAGCTGGAGAAGCGCGACTCCGTCATATTCCACGACAACGACTTCGAGGTCTTCATCGACCCGGACGGCGACACGCACGAGTACTACGAACTCGAGGTCAACGCGTTCGGTACCGAGTGGGACCTGCTTCTGACGAAGCCCTACCGCGACGACGGCACGGCCATCGACTCCTGGGACATCCAGGGACTCAGAACGGGCATCCGGATCGACGGGACGCTCAACGATCCGGGCGACACGGACGCGGGTTGGAACATCGAACTGGCCATCCCGTGGTCGGTGCTCGAGGAGTGTGCGCACCGTCCCACGCCTCCGGAGGACGGGGACCAGTGGCGCATCAACTTCTCGCGCGTCGAGTGGCGGACCGAGGTCGTCGACGGCGACTACGTCAAGCTGACCGATCCGGAGACCGGACGACCACTGCCGGAGGACAACTGGGTGTGGTCGCCGCAGGGGCTCATCAACATGCACTACCCCGAGATGTGGGGATACGTGCAGTTCTCCGGCAACAACGGCGAGTACACGGACGACCTCGTAATGCTCCGCCTGACCAAGTCCTCGGATACGCTAATCGAGGGCTGGCCGCCCGTCATGCACGTGTGGCCGGGCGGCTTCGAGGCAACGCTGACCGCTTTCGACGGGACTGTCCTTCGCGTCAACCATGAGGGGCGCCTCTGGTAGCCGCTGCCGGCGCCGCGGAACGCACCGGGGAGAGATACGAATGAACATGGCACCTGTCGACTGGGGCATCCTCTTCG
>JALGZG010000187.1 GCA_025782345.1 bacterium
GTTTTTCGTACAAAGCGCACATGTTGAGATAAGTTGAGCAGGAATTCAGAGGGTGTTCTCCTACCTCATCCCGGTGTGGAGGGTATTCAGACCAATTGCCCCATATTGTCGTAACATCGCTTTGGCGCTGCTCACGCAGAGCGTGGGGCTTGGCATGCTTGCCTTGTGTCACGGCCTGTTTCCGCCAGGACAGGTTTCACGTCCGCTCCGGACGCGAGCGGACGCGGGGAAACAGCCTGAACGAGGTGTCATCACGATGCCGTGAGCGCGCCTCAGAAGCAGAGGTCCATTGGACCCGAAATGCGATGCGGAGATCCGGACGGGAGTGCTTCTGAAGGTGGGAGCTCATGCGCGCCCGCCGCAGCGGCTAGCGGTTCTCTGAGTCGAGTGCGGCGGCGGCCGATGCGACGACGAACGGATGGGGGTCCGAAGCGACAAGACGCTCCAGCGCTCGACGGCCGCGCCTGTCTGCTCCGATCGGAGTCCTGCAGAGCTCTCACCAGCGGCGTGAGGGCCTTCCGAGAGCCGCCGGCGCCGATGGCCCGGAGCGCCATCAACCGAGCCTCGATCGCGTCGCCCTCACCGATCTCGAACAGGAGCGGCAGCGCCGTCTCACCGATGCGGGCAAGCGCGTCGGCCGAGCTGTATCTCACCGCGTAGTTGGGATCCCCAAGGGCGCGAGCGAGCGATTCGATGACGTCCGCGTCGAGGGCCGCGGCCGCGTCGGGGTCCGGCGCCTCGTCGTCATGGGCGCGCACGGCAACGCGCCTCAGGCCGACGGCCGCGCTCTTCCTGACCACCTCGTTCTCGTCCTCCAGAAGTGAAACGAGAGGGGGGACCGTCTCGGCCGTGCCGATTCTGCCGAGCGCTCCGCCGATGGCCCCGCGCAGCTTCCAGTCGTGATGGTCGTGGACGGAGGCGAGCGGGTCTACCGCGCACGCCTCACCGATCCTGCCCAGCACTGCTGCCGCCAGCCTCGCGCCGCGCGTCGTCTCGGTTCTCCCGGCCTCGAGAAGGAACGCCTCGATAACCGGCTCGGCGGCCGCCGGGCCTATCCTTACAAGGATGTCCTCCAGTGCGTGCCGCTCCCTCGCGTCGTCCGTATCGAGCCGTGTGACAAGGTAGGGGAGGGACTCCTCGTGGTTCGACACCAGGATGCGCCGAGATGGCTCGCGCATGTGTTCGAACTGGAGTGCCGATGAGGACGCCCGCAGAAACAGCTCCACGGGCGCGAGTTCCGCGAGCTCCGCCGTGTCGGACACCGCGACCTCTGTCCCAACCTCCACGCCCACTTCCTGGGCGGCGACAGGTCCGGCCATCGAAACGCAGTGCAGCAGCAGAAGAAGGACAGTGCAGAACGTTCTCATTCAGCACCACCTCCCAACCCCTTCTCCGCGTCGACCCCAACGCCGTGCATGCTCCCGGTCCACCACGTGCCGTCCGCTCCTCTGCCGGAGTACGAGTCGGCGCCCCCGCAGTCGAGAAAGATGCCGATGCTCCCGTAGTCGCGGCGGAGGTTCCCATACCCGTGTGTGTTATCCGGGTTCCGGACCGAGTACGCGTCGTTGCCCGCGTCGTCCATCAGGATTCCGATGCCGTTCGCGTTCCCGGCGGCCTGGGAGAGGTCATGGCAGGTGTAGCTGTCGTCACCGGCCAGGTCGTGCAGAATGCCGACGGCAAGGTCGTGGCCACACCCCTGCGACACGCCCTTCGACACGTAGTTGTCGTCGCCGTCGCAGTCGATCAGCGCGGCGACCGTGATGTGGGTGCCCGCGCCCTGGGCGTACTGGTAAGAGACGTACTGGTCGTTCCCGCTGTAGTCGACCAGACCTCCGACAGCGAACCAGTAGCTGGAGCCCTGGCCGAATATGTCGGAGACGTAGACATCATTCCCGACCTCGTCGACCAGGATCCCGATGCCGCCGGACGCGTCGGGTCGCCAGCCGAACCCGAATCCCTGCGAAAGGCTGATGTAATGGTCGAAGTACCGTATCTCGTCGGTGTACTTCCCTCCGGCGAAGTAGACGTCGTTCCCAGCCACATCGTGCAGCAGTCCCGCGCCGCCGACGAACCCGAAAGCCTGCGAGAAGAGCGCGGCGTTGTAGATGTCATTGCCGCCCTTGTCCCGGTGGACGCCGATCCCGAATGCGCCGGCGCCCTCAGTGCAGGTGTCACCCGAGTAACTGTCGTTGCCCGCTGCATCCGCCAGGATCCCGACCCCGAACAGGCCCGCACCCAACGAGAAGTCCCCGGCAGTGTAGACATCGTTGCCTTCGAGGTCCGCGAGGACGCCGACCCCCATGAACCCCGCGCCCAGCGAGTGCGCGTCACCACGGTAGATGTCGTCGCCGGAGAGGTCTATCACGATAGACACGGGGAGATCCCTCAGGGCCGCGGCCACGTCGCCCACGTATACGTCGTCGCCGCCCACGTCGATGATGAGCGCGACGCCACCTCTGTATGTGGTACGTCCCGGCCCCCCGATGATCACGGTTCCCGCCTCCGTCTCCAAGATGTTCAGGACGTCGCCCGAGGCCAGCCACGAGGAAGCCGTCCTCTCGAATTCGTAGTCGGTACGTGTTCTCGGGAGGCTCATCGGGTCGTCCACCAAGAGCGGGATGGAGTTGTCAACCGCTCGCGCTATCAGGGCGCCGGCGGTCGCCAGACGATCGTAGTCAACGAGGCCGGCGATGCGGAGGAGTTCGTCCGCGAGCGCCTCTTCCTCTTCGGCCTCACGGTCCCGTTCGTCGATCGGCTTGTCCGGGTCGAACTCCTCCTCGTCGAGGATTGACGGCGCGTGAAGCGCCACGAACCGCCGCTGCTCCTCCGACAGGCCATCGAACGCCGCGGCGATCAGCCCCGCGGCCTCGCCCATCGCCGGCAGCAGCACGTCGAGCGCAGTCGGTCCGATCGACTTGGGTTCCATGGACTCCGTCGGTTCGATGCGTGTCGGTGCATCGATGATCAGATCGAGGTCGCGGGCGCAGACGCCCACCAGTCCCTCCAGCGAGGCGATGGCGCAGATCTCATCCGCGAATCCTGCAACGTAGCTCTCCGTCTCGAGGGGGCGCGCGAGCAGCCGGTCGACCACGGCAATTCGGAACGAATCCGGCTGGTCGGCGTAGTCCGTCCGGAACGAGAGGTCGTCGCGCGTGAGGGCGAGCGCTCGCAGTGCCTCATTCATCACGCCGGCGGACGGCGAGGCCGCGAGGAGTTCGGACGAATCACGCGCGGGCAGGTGCTCGGCGCCGTCACGGTCTCCTGCACCGGAAGGCCCGCTCGCCGTGGCGGTCGCGGCGGCGAGCGCGAGTATCACGGTGAGGAGCGTCAGGAACGGCACGGCCGGGGACGTTGCCTGCCGCACATGCGGTAGTGCCCGGCGCGCAGGCGGTGTCACCTGGCGCGCCGGCGGTGCTGCCTGAAGCACGGGCGGTCCTGCGGGGGATATCATGAGTTCTTCCTCTCGGACACCGCTCGCCTGACGCGCTCGGGAGTCAGGGGCAACTCGTGGAATCGCACGCCGAGTGCATTGGACACGGCATTCGCCACGGCAACGGCCCCCGGCATGGCCGGAGTCTCGCCGATGCCCTTCGCACCGAAGGGGCCTCTCGAATAGGGATCCTCGACGAACACGGTCCGGATTTCCGGTGTGTCCATCGCCGTGGGGATGATGTAGGTGGAGAAGTCCGGTGTCTTGACCGCCCCTCCCTCTGTTTTCATCTGCTCGTAGAGCGCCATCCCGACGCCCTGCAGCACGCCTCCCTCTATCTGTCCCTCGAGCGTTACAGGGTTCATCACTCGCCCGACGTCGTGCGCGGCCGTGATCCTCACGACCGATACCTGTCCAGTCTCCGTGTCCACTTCAACCTCCGCCACGTGCGTCGCGTACGAATAGACGGCATAGGCATCGCCCTGCCCGTTCTCATCGAAGGTGGACTCGGGCGCGGCGTACCAGCCGTCGGCAGCCGTGCTGACGTTCCTCTCCCAACACTGCTCGGCGAGCTCCGCGAAGGTCACGTTCTTCTCCACTGAACCGACGGTGCCACCACCAAACTCGATCTCGCTCGCGTCCAGCCCCAGACTGTCGGCCGCGACCTCTCCCATGACGGCCCGGAGCTTCCGCGCGGCGTCGATCACGGCGTTTCCAGTCATGAGCGTGGTCCGCGACGCGACGCTCGGGCCGCTGTCCGGGACCACGCTGGTGTCCGCGCGTTCGACGTGAATGAAACCGACCGGCACGCCGAGACTGTCGGCCGCGATCTGTGTGAGCACGGTCAGGAGACCCTGCCCCATCTCCGTGCCGCCCACGCCGATCCTGACTGAGCCGTCGCGGTAGACGTTGATGTGGGCGCCGGACCCGTCGAGCGCCAGTCCCTTCGCGCCCAGGCTGACCCCGTAGTAGATGGACCCGACTCCTAAGCCCCGCAGAACGTGGTCACGCGGCATCGGAGTCCGCCCCGAAACTTGCCTCAGCTCGTCCCATCCCGAGAGCTCCCGTGCTCGCTCGAGCGTCTCCTTCAGGCCGACGCTTTCCGTCAGGAGTTGGTTCGTCGCCGTTCGCTTCCCCACGTCCAGGCAGTTCCTGAGACGGATGTCCACGGGGTCCATCCCGATGGCGTCGGCCACCTCGTCGATGACCGATTCGTTGGCGAAGATGACCTGCGGCTGCCCGAATCCCCTGAATGCGCCCGTCGTCTGGCGGTTGGTGTAGACGCCGTAGACGTCCGTTTCTACGTTCGGGATCTCATAGGGGCCCGTCGCGTGCACGGTCGCGCGGAACACGACGACGGGAGTCAGTGTCGAGTAGGCTCCGGCGTCCGCCACCGCGCGTATCTTCGCGGCCGTGAACGTGCCGTCGCGCCTGACGCCAAGCTTGAACGTCACGTGCATGGGATGACGTTTGGCGGAGGAAGTCCTCCTCCCGGGAGTAGACGAGCTTGACCGCGCTTCCCGTCTTCCACGCGGCGAGCGCCGCGCACGCGCATATCTCGCTGGGCGCGTCCTCCTTCCCGCCGAACCCGCCGCCCGTGACGGTCTGGATGACGCGGACGGAAGCCAGTGGTAGTCCCAGCACACCCGCCACGGCCTTCTGTACGTAGAACGGGCACTGCATCGTCCCGTAGACCGTCATCGACCCGTTGTCTCCCGGGACGGCGAGTGCTGCCAGAGGCTCGAGGTAGCAGTGTTCCTGGTGGTGGGTGCGGAACTCGCGCTCGACAATGATGTCGGCCGCATCGAAGCCCGCGTCGATGTCGCCCTTCCTGACCTTGTCGTGGAGGAAGACGTTCCCACCATCGTGAACCTGCGGCGCGTCCGGCTCCATCGCACGGACGGCGTCGAAGACGCCGGGCAGTTCTGTCAGGTCCACGGACACGGCGTCGGCCGCCTCGCGTGCCAGCGCGGCCGTCTCGGCCACAACGATGGCCACGGCGTCGCCCTCGTATCTTATCCTGTCGAAGGGGAGGAGCGGCTGATCGGCGTCGATGACACCGACCTGGTTTTCTCCGGGGATATCGTCGGCTGTCAGGGTGGAACGCACTCCTGCCATCGACCTCGCGGCCGACGCGTCCACCCCTCTGAGCACCGCGTGGGCGCACCCGGGGAAGACCAGCGCGGCGTGCAAGACGCCGGGCACGACCATATCGTCGAGATAGACGGCCCGTCCGGTGACCTTGTCGGATGCGTCAACGCGCTTGACCGGCGCGCCGACCGCCGCGGTGCGGACCGGATAGGGCGAACCGTTTTGAATCTCACGCTCGCTCATTCCACCTCGCTAAGGAGCGGTTCTTTGGAGGATCGGATGTGGTCAGTGGAGACGGCTCTACGTGGAAACGACTCTATAGGGAGAGCTTACCTGCAGTCAAAAGGAGAATCGGGCACCCGTTCGCTTCGAAGACCTTGAGCATCGGTCGGTTCCGCGTGTCGGTGGAGCCCACGTACCGTGTGACGCCGCGCTCAGCGAGCATCGAGAGCCCCGAGGCGTGAAGCGCGCGGCCGCCTCCGCGCCGGACTCAGCAGCGGTCCCGCAGCCTGAGTTCGTTGGGGTGCGCGGCGAAACAGGACTGAGCGGCGAGGTCCTCGACGGCGTAGGTGCGGATATGGCGTCCGAGAAGCCCCATGGGAGTGGCCAGGGGCGCGCGCCCGCCGCGGTGCTCCTCGATGACGTCGAGTGCATCCTGCCTCTCGTCGGGGCTCATGTAGCGCTCGAGGAGACCCAGGGCACGCAGGAGAACATCGGCGTTCTGCCCCGGGGTGGCAGTGAGCTCCATCGCCGTCGTCAAGAGCTTCTCGTACCTGGCGGAGAGTTCCTCAAGCGGAAGCTCCGTCGAGTGCGCCACCAGCTCTCCCATCTCCCTGAGAGCACCCGGGTCGTGCGCCATGAGCTGAAGCTCATGCGCCACGTGGAAGGTGGCCAGTGATCCCGGGCTCCTTCGCGGCCGCATCGAGTCGCGGTATCTCTTCAGGCAGAAGAGACGCTCGATGAAGTTGTCCCACACCGAGTCATCCTGCAGGCTCCTCTCGTCTGAAACGGGCAGCAACGGGAAGCGCTCGGCGACCGCCGCCGCAAAGAGCCCGGTTGTCTCGCCCGCCCGCTCGCCCGTCGAGTCCAGCACCGGCACGGCGCTCCGCCCGCAGCTGGGCGATCTGCTCTTCAGCACGAATCCCCAGACGTCCTCGCGGGCCAGCTCATCGAGGCGGGACCGTATCCACGTCTGCATGCGTGCCGTCTGGTCCTCACCCGTGGCGGTCGTCACGAGCCTCGGGGAATCCGGGTCGTCCGCCAGGTGCATGGGGTCTCTGGGCACGGTCATGCCGCACTCGACCTCGGGGCAGATCGACACCCATTCAACGGCGTCTCCGAACGCCTTCAGTAGAACGGGGTCGCTCTTTTCCGTGCCGTCGTAGCGGACGTTCTCGCCCAGGAGGCACGTACTGATGCCGAGCCGGGGTTTCAGCCCCGGCTCGTGCGCGTCCTTCCTGGTTCCGGCTCTCGCCGTCATCTATACAGGGCCTTTATCGCGCCCCAACTCGCGGCCTCGACAGGAACGGG
>JALGZG010000283.1 GCA_025782345.1 bacterium
TGGTTCCCCGCCTCGAGGCGGTAGAAGTAGATGCCGGCCGGCACGTGCCCGCCCGCGGAGTCCGTTCCGTTCCACTCGACGCTGTGACGCCCCGCAGGGAACTCGCGGTCGACCACGGTCGCTATCTTCCTGCCTGCGACGTTGTATACGTCGATCTTCGTCCTCGCCGCTGTCGGCAGATTGAAGGCCATCGCGGTCCCGTCGCGGAACGGGTTCGGGCTGTTCTGGCGCAGCGCGAACATCGTCGGCAGCTCTCCATCGTCGATGCCCGTCTGCGACAGGTCGAGGACCAGCGTCAGCACGTCGTAGCTGTCGTACCTGCTGTCGGTGCTCGAGATGTGCAGGTCGAACTCAACGATCGCGTCGGCCGGCGACTCGGCGATGGTCACGCGGAACGGCGAGCCGCTGTTGTCGCCGAAGCCGAGCGCCGCGATGGTGCCGAACGATCCGCTTCCGTCGTCAATGGTGACGTCCGGATCGGAGGTGGTGAGCGTGCCGGTCACGCTGGTAGCATCGCCGCTTCCCAAGTTCTGGAGGGTCACGATGATATCGATCTCCTCCCGAGGCTGCGCGAGCCCGTCGCCGTTTCCACTGGCGTCGTCATCGATCACGCTGCCGTCAATGACGAGCCACTGCGGTGGAGCGTCCGGACCGTGCATCGTGAACCTCACGGCCTCGCCGCTCACTATCGCGGCCGCGGATGGGTCGTACGTCGAGTTGTAGAGGTACTGGATGCCGGTCGTAGCCCCCGGGTTCTCTATGCCCACGGTGCAGGAGTAGGGGAAGGCCACCGTCTGGTACTGCAGCAGGATGTCCCCGTTCCCACTTGGCACCGGGTAGAAGGCCGGATCGTAAAGGATGACCTCGAACGTCTCCAGGTTGCCGCCCCCGTAGTGGGCCACCGCGTCGAACTGGCAGATCCAGCGGTGGGTCGCGCTGTCGAAGTACTCGTAGATGTCGCCACCCTCGGCGGGGTTCAGGTCCTCCCAGAACGGAGCGACCATCGCCACCGGACCGTGGATGTTCGGGATCCCGGAGTTGTCGCCGAAGCGGTAGTCGTCGCTGCCGAGCGCAACGAACCCGTTCGAGCAGACGGAAATACTGCTGTAGTCCGTGCCGTAGTACCTGAATGTGAACGGCAGGGAGATGACTGTCGTCGCCGCGTCGGCGTCGATCACGGCGATGCGGTTGCCGACGGTCGAGATCTCGACCCAGTCATAGACAGGAGCCTGTCCGGTCCACGCGTCGCCGGTGTCGTAGGCGTAGTAGCCGTAGGCGTCAGGGCCCGACGGGCCATCCGAGGGATCTCCGCTGATCGTCACAGTGAGGCCGACGCTCTGAGCGTGCGTGTATGTGTCGGCGTCGCCCGTGACGGCGAGTGTAAGAGAGATCTCATGACCCGGAGCGACAGTGGGGCTCACGTTGACGCGGAACGAGTTCGTCGAACTCGTTGCCGTGCCGCCGCTGCCCGCGATGACACCGAACTCACCCTCCGGATCCGTGACCGCCATGTAGGCGTCTGATGTCGACAGCGTGCCGGAGACACCCTCGAGCCCTATGGGTCCCGTGTTCTCGAGCGTCACTGTCAGCCACGCCGTCTCGCCCGGCTCGAGAGAACCGTCGCCGTCTCCGCCCGGTGCGGCATCGTCGATCACTGACGAGTCAAACACCAGATCGGCCGCCGACACCGTTACTCCCGGAACGTCCACGTTCCAGTAGGCGCGGCTCGCGTCCGTCGCTCTGACCGTGAGATCGAGCTCGTGCCCGTTCGGGCAGTCTGTAGACGGCGTGAACGTGAACGGAACGGCGTTTGGCACGGTGCTGCCGCTGGCAATGTCCCCGTAGCTGGACGTGCTGTCGCCCAGCGCGACGTAGGGATCGCCGGACTGGAGCAGTCCCGACACCCCCGTTGCGTCTTCGGGGCCGGTGTTCTCGAGAGAGACCGTTAGCTCGATAGTCTCTCCGGGCGTGATGAAGCCGTCGTTGTTGCCCGTGCTCGAGTCGTCGGCAACGTGGCCCGCGTAGGCGAGATAGGGGCCTGTCGCCGTCACCACCGCGTGCCCCTCGTAAGGGTGCAGGTTGTGACCGGTGACCGTGACCCAGACCGTGTCGGAGGTCGCCGGGTTGATCGAGAACGAGACGTTGCCGTTGACGTCCGTGTAGGCCGCCTCGTAGATCTCGCCGGGAGCGTAGGCGCAGACCAGCACGTCCTGGATCGCCGTCCCACCGTCCTCTACGTGAACGTCCAGGTTGCTTGGACCGTTCGGGACCGACGGTGGATGCGTGATGTCGGCGTAGACCGGGATCATCGTCCAGACGTCGAGCTCCGGGTCGCCCTGGCAGTTCCAGCCTTCATACTCGTAGGTCTGGGACGGATAGAGATTGTGGAGGTTGAGCTTGCCGTACACCGTGGCCTCGCCGACTGTGTACATCTTCAGGTTGAAAATGGCGTCGTAGAACCCCTGGTTGACCGCGCTTCGGTAGTGCGCCACGCCGCAGGCGACGACGGACGTTCCGATGGACGCGACGGAGCCCTTTGGCGCCGCCACGGTCCCGGCCTTCAGCCACTTCTCGCACGGATAGCCGTCGTACGAGAAGTTGCCTCCGCCGCAGGTCGCTGCCATGACAACCGGGAGCTTGTAGCCGGGGTTGGTCTGGTTCGGGTCGCAGTCGAACGGCGCCCACCAGTTGGAAACCCCCTGCCCCCTGAAGTTCAAAAAGACCCGGCCGTCCGTGATGGCGGCGTGCACGTCGTTCTTATCGGAGCCGTTCCTGCGGAAGAGCGTGTCGATCTGAGCGAACCCCTCCCGCTCCATCAGGCCCCAGGCGAACCACGTGTCGGCGAAGTAGATCGCGTCACTGGAGTCGTAGTCCTCGCGGACGATGAGACACGCGCTCCGGAACCAATCCAGGTCGTGCATGTACGGCGTCTTCTTGTAACCGAGTGTCTTGGCCACGAGGAGGTCGCACTCGGTGACGTTGTCCGCGGGGAGTCTGCCGATGTTGACGTCGACGAGGACGTCGCCGCCCTCCAGCTGTCCGTAGTAGTTGTCCAGGTCCGAGGTCGCTACGTACTCAGAGTCACCGACAATCAGGATGTGCTCTGGTGGGACTGTCCACGTGTCGTAGGCCGTCTGGATGTAGCTCTTGATGGCCGCGGTGGTCGTGCCGATGACCGAGGTCTTCGCGATCTCGACCTCCATGCCTCGCTTGTGCTTCCACTCCGCCAGAGGCAGGATGCTGTTGTAGTAGTTCTCGTGCGTGATGATGAGGTAGGTGCCGCGATTGTCGCTCTCGTAGCGTGGCCTTACGAAGTCGTAGTTGGCGATCGAGCCTTCGTAGAGGCTGCGGAAGGCCCTCGATGGCGGCCGCTCGCTCGTCTTGACGTTGATGCGCCCGGCGGAGGAGTAGTCGAGTTCCACCAGAAGGCGCCTGGTCACACGGAGCTCCTGAGTGCTCGCGTCGTAGGAAAGAGGGAACACGCGGAGTGGCACGACCCTGAAGTCGCGCATAATCGCCGGCTCGCCGACCTCCGCCTGAGCAAGGGAGAAACCCTCCCTCGCATAGGCGACCTCATCCAGCAACAGCGGCTGGTCGGAAGTCCAGTCGTCCGCCCGGGCGGGGATCGGTGTGATCCCCTGGAGGATGTCGTGACCCTCCTCGAGGATGCGCAGTTCCACGCCTGCCGTGTGCGGGATCGCGATGAGCGTTCCCGCGACCGACAGCAGCGGCTCGCCGGGTTCGCCCAACGGGCTCGCGCCCGGGACGCGCACGATGTCGAAGGTGCGGCCCTGGATCTCGACGCTCCCGGTCTCGGGCGCCGGGAACAGCACCTCGATGAGCGTGCGGGTAGCGTCCGATTCGAGAACCCGGAACTCGAGTTCGCTCCAGGCCGCCGGTGAGGCGACGTTCGGTGTTGCGGCAGCGGCCGTCAGCGCCACTGTCAGGATCGCACATGTCAGCGCGGTTACGACGGCCGGACTGCCCGGACGCAACGTACGCGAGAGCTTCCTCAGCATCAGATCCCCCCTCCAAAGGATGCGGTCCACTGTCTTTCGTCTTCTCTTAGTCTTGCGTGCTGCCGCCCGAAAACAAAAAGCCACGGGGCCCCGAGGAGCCCTGCCTCGCTCCGGACAACAGATGACCGTGCGCCCGGGTCATCGACGAGATCGAGCAACCCGGACGTATCTTATCTACCTACTGCATTTTAACACATTTCTCGGGGTTTGTCTATGACGCATTTCGGTGGGTTGGGCGCACCTACCGGAAACACCGGAATCCGATAGTCTCGGTCCGATAGAGGGGGCAGAGGTCCTTCACGGCGTCGTCGAGCTCGGGCATGGCCGTGGCCCAGCTGCCACCCCTGAGCGGCCTCGTGGCGCACGAGAATGTGCCGTAGTCGATGACGGCGACGACGTCGTTGCACCACTCCCAGGCGTTGCCCATCGGGTCGACGATACCGAGCGGGCTGTCGCCGATGGGGCTGTGGCTGCCCACCGGCGCGGTGTGTTCAGATCCATCACTGGTGAAACCGCCGAAGCTGTATCCCTTGTAGCCGAACCGGACGTTGGCGAGAGTGGCTTCGAGCCATTCACCCGAGGACGGCAGCCTTCGGCCCGCCCACTTGCAGTACGCGTAGGCCTCGAACCAGCTCGCTCCGAGCACCGGAGTCGACGCCAGTCCCGAGTAGGGATCGGTCGACCACGGCGGTTCCACGGACGGGTCCCAGAACCTCGGGGCCACCCACCGGAACTTCCCCGCGTAGTTCCATCCGGTCTCGACGATGTCAATGGTACCGTCATCCACGAGCCAGAACTCCATGAACTCATAGCCATCTGAGCGGACGAACGCGGCGTACTGCTCGTTGGTCGTTTCGTATCTGTCGACGAGGAAATCAGGGCCGCCTGTCGAGGCGACCGCGATCATCTCTCCTCCAAGCCCGGTGCCGTCGTGAGCGAGAAGCCTGGGAGTGAAAGGCTCCGGCAAACCGGCAGCCACCGAACGATCGATGACGATCACCCTCGCGGCCCCGGAGAGGACACCGGCCCCCACGTCCCCACTGATCCCGGCGACCGGACCGTCCATGCCGCCGTCAGCGCCGGCGAAGCGCAGAAGGACCCTCATGGAGTCCCCGTCCGGGTCGTCGACGTCGTACGTGATCCGGATCGTATCGCCGACCGTCTTAACGGAAACGTCCGTGACCACGGGCAGGACGTTCCCTGCGGAAGCGACCGGTAGAATGGTGATCGTGAGAGCGACCAGAACCAGTAGTCTCAACGTATCCTCCAGAAGACAGACGGAGTCAGCCGGGAACGAAGCGGCTCGGTTCCAGGAGATCCGTCCCGGGAGAGCACCGGCCTAGAACGGAGCCGGTCCCAGGGTCCCGACTGCCGGGAGCGCATTCACGATGAGCCCGATCAGAAACGGCACCAGAAGATAGATCGCCACCATCACGAGCGTGGCGCGTCTCCCCAGAACGTTCAGAAGAAGCGGGATGGAACTCATGCAGATGCCCGTGCTGGCGAGCGCGAACGCCAGCGCGTGCCCCATGGTCAACCCCATGCCCGATAGCGGCGCGCTCAGCAGGATCTCCTCGCCGGCGCACATGTTGATCGGGACCCCGACGACCACGACCACCGCCATGGAGGCCACGCCCGACTGGAGGATTGCTCCGACGTAGTCCGCGGGCAGAGCCGCCGTGAAGAGCGAGCCGAGCACGACCCCGAAGAGCACGTACCTGACGAGGCCCGTCAACATGCGCCACGCCGGGGAGTGGTCGCGCCGGGAGCGGGCGCGCAGGCAGTGCCGGGAGTGGTCGCGCCGGCCGCGAGCGGCGTGGACGCGGCGCGGGGCGCTTCTGCGGGAGACGACAGGAACGGACGCACGAGCAGGGCGACGGCCAGGGCGAGCACGAGGCTCGAGACGATTCGCAGAACCAGGTAGCTGCCGCCCAGGAGTGTGAACGCGAGTGAGATGATGATGGGGCTCAGAAGGGGCGCGGTGGCAATGAACACGAGCCCGTCGCGCGCGCCGGTCCCTCCACGCTCGATCATGGTCTTGGCTATGGGAATGACCCCGCACGAACAGACCGGAAGAAGCGCTGCCAATCCGAATGCGGGCAGCACACCTCGTACTCGGATGCGTTGTGACTTCGCGATCAGGACGCCGGAGAAGAGGCACCCCAGTACGAAGACAGGCAGTACGGTCGCGGCGTAGTACCACGCCGCCAGGAAGAATATGTTCAGGAAGCCCAGGACCGACTCCGGGCCGCCGGTGGCGACGGTCCCGATCGGGCAGACGCCGCAGAAGGAGAAGCCTTCGCCAGCGGTCGGCCGGCACGCTTGAGGATCGTCCCTACCGCGAGAATGGCTACGAGCGCCACGACGACGGCGCCTAGCAGTGCTTCCATTGCTCTCTGCGTCTCCTGGATTCGGGCTTGTCCAAGTGGCAAGTCTAGCGGAGACGCCCGGGGCATGCAAGACGGTGGATGGAACTCGGACACGGCGGAAGGACCGCCTGCACCCGGTCAGAGCCGGCCTGGAGCTCGAATGCGGGCGCCGGGCGGTATACTGAGAGCCCTCTCATTGTCGGCTTGACAGTGGCCTTCCACGTGAATAGAATAGACAGTAGTAATGTACATGTCTGTTTCGTCTACCAGCCGCCGCGTGCGGCGAGAATCAGAAGGAGGAAGAGCGTGAGTGACGCGAGCGCAAAGAGAGAGGTGATTCTCGATGCCGCCGCCGGGCTCTTCGCGCGGTTCGGCTTCCGGAAGACCAGCGTCGCGGACATCATCCGCGGCGCGGGAGTCGCGCGTGCCACCGTCTACAAGTACTTCGCCACGAAGGAGGACATCTTCCACGCGGTCATCCAGCGGGAGATGCAGGACATGCTCTGCCGGGTGAGGGAAGAGGTGGAGAAGGAGTCGACGACGAGAGACCGGCTGAGGGCCGCCGTTCTGACCCACACCACGGAGATCCGGAAGAAGGTGAACGTCTACCGCGTGACGACGGAGGTGCTCTCGGACGTCATTCCCCGTTCGGAGAAGGAAGTGGAGCGCCTGGTGGAGGAAGCACTCAGTGTGTATGCGTGGATCCTCACGGAGGGTGTCAAGGCGGGCGAGGTCGTCGTTGACGACGTGGAGACGACCGCGTGGAGCATCATCCTGGCCTTCAAGGGTATCTTCATGATGACGGCGACCGGCCAGATCGAAGAGCGCATGACTGGCGTGATCGATACGCTGCTGGACATCATCTGGAACGGACTGAAGTCAAGAGAGGAGGCGGCATGAACTGCCTGTATGCACGTGGTCGGCTGACAGCCGCCGCCAGGCGCGCCGGTGTGCTCGTGTTCGCCGTGTGCCTCACACTTGGGGCCGCAGGGGCGGCCGGTGCCGATGAGCGACTGGAGTTGACGCTTGAGCAGGCCATCGAGCTGGCGCTCGAGCAGAGCGACGCGCTCGCGGCGGCCCGTGCGGGCGCCGATGCCGCCTGGGCGCGGCAGAGGCAGGCGAGGGCGGGGTTCTTCCCCAGCATCTCGGCGAGCGGGTCCTACACAAGGTTGGACGAGGTGCCCTACATGGACGCGTCGCAGTTCGGTGACATGTTCGCGCCTCTGATGGTTCCCTTCGAATACCTGGTCGATGCGGGCTATCTCGACGCGGCGACGCTGGAGGGGTTGTCGGGGAGTGGGGCGGACAGGATCTACCTTGGCGACGATGACATCTACTCGCTCGGGCTCTCGGTCACGCAACCGCTCTTCACAGGCGGCGCTCTCTCGTCGGGCCATCGTGCGGCAAAGCACGCCGCGGTCGCCGGCGGGCTCAACGCTGACAGGACGGAAGACCAGGTGCGCTACGATGCGACGGAGGCCTACATGGGCCTCGTCGCCGCGCGCGCGGCACTGGTCGTGACGGACGAGATGCTGACCCAGATGCAGAGTCACCTGTCCGACGTGGAGGCGCTCTACGAGGAGGGAATGCTGATCGAGAGCGATCTCATGCTGGCGCGAGTGCGCATGTCGGAGATCGAACTTAATCACAATCGAGCGGGGCATCTGGTCGGGCTGGCCGGGGCCGCTCTGTCGTTCGCCATCGGGATCGACGTGGATGCGGTAATCGAACCGGTCGACACGCTCGAGAGAGGTGAGGTCGAGGGCGGCGACCTGCAGTCGCTGACCGAGCGGGCGCTCTCGTGCAGGCCGGATCTCGCGGCAATGGGCGAACTCGTCGGTGCGGCGGACAACGGGGTAACCGGGGCCCGAGCCGGCTATTTCCCTCAGCTTGTGCTGATGGGGAACTACAACTGGGACCGCCCGAACCGCGAGTACGAGCCTGTGTTCTACGACCACTGGAGTGCGACGCTCGCCCTTCAGATGAACGTGTTCGATTGGGGCGCGACGTCCGGTCGCGTCAGCGAGGCGAGGGCCGGCTTCGTGCAGGCTGAGCGCATGCGCGACATATTCGAGGACGCGGTCCGGCTGGAGGTCAAACGGAGCTACCTCACTCATAACGAAGTCATCGACGGCCTGGCCATCGCGGAGGAAGGGCTGGCCCAGGCTGTGGAGGCGATGCGCGTCGCTCGCGAGTCGTTCAGGAACGGGCTCGCGACGAGCAGTGACGTGCTCGACGCTCAGACAGCGCTCGCGAATGCCGAGATGAGCCGGATACAGGCCATGACCGCTCTCCGCGTGTCGGAGGCACGACTGGTCCTGGCCGTCGGAGGGACCGACCGATGAAGAGAGACGCGATGAAGACGAGGACTCACCGGATGCTTCGGGTACTGGTGTTCGTCGCCCTGCCGGTGCTCATCGGCGCTGCGGGGTGCGGCCGGGGCGGGGAAGACGAGACGGCGGTGGAGGAGACGTTCCCCGTCGAGACCGTTGAAGTGGTCTACTCGGCCGTCTCGCCGGTCTTGACGTACACGGGAACAGTGCTTCCGGTGCGCAAGGCCTTGCTTGGCGCCCAGATCCAGGGCCCCATCGAGAAGCTCCACGTAGACGCCGGCGACGAGGTGCGCGAGGGTGATCTGCTTGTCGAGCTGGCGAGCGAGCAGCTGACGACCGCGAAAGCCCGGTACGTCGCCGCGGAGAAGGACTGGTCCAGAATGAAATCCCTTCTCGAGAAAGGGGCCGTGACGGAGCAGGCGTTCGACCAGGCGGAGGCCGCGTACCAAGCGGTCCGGGCCACGTACGAAATGGTGCTCGAGAGCACCCACATCAGGGCGCCCTTCGACGGCCTGATCACAGACAGGTACCTGGACGAGGGAGAGGTGTTCCTCCTCATGCCTGTCGCGACGCCTTCCCCGGCGATACTGGAGCTCTCCAACATCGACGAGGTCAAGGTCTTAGTCGAGGTGGCGGCGAAGGAGCGCCCACTGGCGCGCGTCGGGCTGCCGGCAGAGGTCACCGTCGATGCGTACCCGGGCCGCGTGTTCCACGGGACCCTGAAGCGGATCGACCCGGGACTCGATCGCATGAGCAGGAC
>JALGZG010000138.1 GCA_025782345.1 bacterium
GCGACGCCCTCGTAGTACCACTCGGAGAAATCCGGGTCGTTGTCGGGCGTCCCGTTGGCGAAGCGCTCCGGGAATATCTGATAGAAGACGCCGTCCTTGACCCAGTCGGGAGTCTGGAAGACGGCGGCCTCCGAGGCGTCGAAGGTAAAGGGCTTCCAGGTGAATCGCAGCCCGATCACGTCGGTCCCTTCCGTATGCAGGAGGACCTGCTTCTCACCGTCCGAGAAGAGGAAGCCGTACTCGAACGCAGGAGAGCTCAGCCGGGCCTCGTAGTAGTCGTACATCCCGTCGGTGTCGAACATGACCATGGGGTCGCCTTCTTCGGCGCTCCGGGTCCTGCCGGCGTTCGGTCCAGTGACCTCCGGCTCTCCGCTCCAGGAGAACCGCACCTCCTCCACATCGCCGGCCCATGCTCTCGTGCGAATCATCACGGTCCCGTCGCTCAGGAGTGAACGCTCCCACGCGTCGCCTCGATGAGCGAGGCCGTCTGTGAACACGCTCCCGTCGCCTCTCGACAGGTCCAGCCCCTCGAACGACTCGCCGACATCGATCACGGAGTTCTGCCCACCGAAGCCGTCGGGCAGAAAGCGCTTGGCCTTCTCGTCCGTGATCCACTCGCCGTCGGCGACGAACTTGTACTGGTACTCGCCCGTGGGCAACGGAAGGGTGACCTCGTACCGTCCAGCCTCCAGGTGCATGGGTGTCGCATCGGTGCTCCAGCCGTTGAACGTACCGGCCAGGAACACGTGTTCGAAGGGCCTGTGGGCGGTGAACGTGAACGTGACGCGCTTGAGAGCCGCTCCGGTCTCTCTTTCGGCGCCTGAGACCGGCACCGAAAGCGCGAGCAACGCGACGAGTGACAACGCAATGACACGTGCGAGCGTCCTTGGCATCTGCATCTCCTCCACCGGGGATGGGAGGCGCGTCACGACCGAAGTCGCAGCGACCGAAAGCGTGACCTTTTGAGCAGGGGTAGTTCCGAGATTCTACCGGAAGGCGGGACGAGCGAGCAACCGCAAAGCCTGGTAGCGGGTAGCGACGGCGGAGCCGTCGGTACGCAACGGAACCCGGCCGTTGTTCTGCCGGGCTCCGCTAACGCTACTGCCGCTTGCGACTACACTTCCTCGAACTGGTCCTTGCCCGCCCCACAGACCGGGCAGACCCAGTCGTCAGGGATATCCTCGAACGCGGTGTTCGGCTCGACGCCACCGTCGGGGTCTCCCACCGCCGGATCGTAAACGTAGCCGCAAAGAGCGCACTTGAATGCCTTCAACTGGGTACCCTCCGGTTACTTCCTGGCGTCTCGTGCCTTCTTCTTCCTCAGATTCGCGAGTCTCGTCGAGATCTGCACGACGTGGCTCTTCTCCTCGTCGATGAGCCGGGAGAGAGCCTGGCGCGTCGAGCGCTTCCTGGTGGCGGCGAGGGCCTCCATATAGTAGAGGACGGCGTCCTTCTCCACCGAGAGCGCGAGTTCAAGCGCATCCTCGGCGTTGAACCTGCCGCGCGCCATCTTCTCCATCCTGCCGAGGCTGGAGAAGATGCCTCCGTCCACGAGCGAGCAGACGTACTTGGAGACATCGGCGTCGTGTTCTTCAGGATTGGAGCCCAACCCCTTGGCGGTCTTGATCTCCAGAGACTCGAAGAACGCAAGATGCTCCTTCTCGTCGCGCGCGAGACGACGGAACACCCGTTTGGTCCCCTGGTCGTCCGCCTTCTCAGCCATCCTGGTGTAGAAGTCGAGGCCGGCCTCTTCGATACACATGCCGACGCGGTAGACCTCATCCTCGTTCAGATACTCAATCATCAGGAGCCTCCGTACTGCGGGAACGCCGCCCTTGCGACCTAGTTCTCGGTCAGAACGTGCTCGTCGTACTCCTTCTCGAGGGCGAGCTTGTGCCCCGCCTCCTCCTGCGCCAGGAGCTCAAACATCTTCCTGAGCTCGGCATCATCTGTGTTCGATGCGAGAGTCGTGTACAGGTTGTGCGCCTTCTCCTCTCGCTTCATCGCAACCGCGAGGATGTCCTGATAGTCCATGTCCGCCGTGATGGTAGTGTCGTCCATGAAGTCCGCAATGCGAAGGTCGGGAACGTTCACGATTGCAGTATCGGCGACGCGCTCCCGGTCGATCGACTCCAGCCTCGTCTTGTGCATCTGCTCCTGCCTGGCGAGGTCCAGGAGCATCTCCTTCACGTTCGCCCTGGTGACCATCTCGCTGGCCGTGGTGTACGCATCGACGGCCTCCTGCTCGCCGTCGATCGCGAACCGGATGATCTCATCAAAGAGATCCTTCTTCATGAGCTGCTCCCTCCTGGCCGATAGCCCCTGCCTCGAACCCAGACAGAATAGCCAAGGTAGCACTGGCAGGCAACATCAAAGGGCAGGGTCGGTCCCGACGGGTCCGGTATGACCACCGCGTCGGACCAATGAGACGGCCCGCTGGGCCGCGCAATCAGGCCGCCCGAGCGGGCCGGACGTAATAAGGCCTCCGGAGGAACGGTCAAGGGTAGGAGTTGGGCTGCGGCTGACGCTAGTCTTGGCACTTATTTTAAGCCCGTCTTCTCTCGACGTACCCCCAGAGGCCAATCTATGTTCCGCGGAGCTTGAGTCCGACCCGAAGGTCGCCCGCTCAGCGGTGTCGTCGTTTCTGCGTGTGCCCTCTTTCGACTGAGTCCGTACCACCCACATTCAAATGAAAACGCGACTCTAGTCTCTTAGAGTCGCGCGCATGTAGAGAGATTCCAATCACCGAGCAATACGTCCGGGTGATCTGGCGAGGATCCTCAGTGGTAATCTTCGCTTCCATCACAGCGCCGCCGTTCCGCTCCAAAGTTGCATAAGGCAATGACGCGTGGGATTCCGGACGCTCTGTAACTTACGCAGTGGGGACGAACACATTAGTAACACTCCCGTCGCGCGCGGTCAAGTCGTTTCCCGATGGCCGAACCTGTGGTGGCCCCGCATCGGTGCGCGTGAGGCCGTGACGTGTTCTTGAACGCACATCACCCCAAGCCCCTTGCGCCGTGCGGGCTCATCAGTTATAAACGCCGTATGTCTACGCTGGAAATCCAGCGGGGAGTGTTCCCGACGGCATCACCTAACGAAAAAAAAACCTCACTCAGAAACACCGCTCGACGCGCTCACGCCGACGCGCGACGCGCGAGTGCCTTCGAGTATGCGGTGCGAATCATCTCGGCCGTTGTCGTTGTGGCGGCGATGGCCTTCGGCCTGACCTGCTCAGTGCTTGCCGCCGATCGTAATGCCGCTCGGGCCAGCGTGACAGACAGCGAAGCCACACCCGGTCGGACCGTCGTCGGCTTCGTGACGCGACACGACGAACCCGAGCTGGACGAGGAGTTCTCCCGAGTCGCAGAGGAGCTACGGCGGACGCACACCGTCATAGACCTGCGGCTCTCGGAAGGCGCGTCCGCTCTGAATGGGGTCGGTGTCGTCATCGTGGCGGGAGAATCTGACTTCCCGGATCCGGAGCTTTACGAGCTTGACCAGTTCCTCATGCGCGGAGGGCGCGTCGCGTTCCTTCTGGACGCTGCCGTCATTCCGCGGGCGGGCGTCAAGGCGAACATCTCCGAGGGCAACATCTTCGGGTTCCTCAGCGTCTACGGCATTGTCGTCAATCCCGACCTCGTGCTCGACCGGTCGTGCGCCGGCAGCGCGACCTGGGGCGACATCAGCACGTCCTCTTCCTATCCGTACTGGCCTGTCGTCCGCGCAGCCAACCTCGCCCGGACGCACCCGGCGGTGGCGGGCATGAGCAGTGTCCCCCTCGCCTGGACCTCATCGATAACCACGCAGCTTGTCGGAGCGGGGGGCGCCAACAAGTCCGTGCTCCTCAGGTCATCCTCTGACTCATGGACGGTGTCGGCGTTCGCGAACCTGGACCCGGGACAGCGCTTCGAACCGCCGCGGGAATCGGCGTTCGCGAATCTGGACCCGGGACAGCGCTTCGAACCGCCGCGGGAATCCGACCACGTCCACCGTATCGCAGATGAGTCGGGGTTCCCGCTTGCCGTCGCCGTGGAGGGTACCTTCGAGAGCGCGTTCGCCGGACAGAAGGTGATCGTGCAGAGCGGCAGAAGCATCGAGTTCGTGGAACCGGAAGGCATAATCGAAACGAGCGTGCGTACGAAGATGGTCGTCTTCGGCAGCTCGATGGTATTCAGGGACGACCTCGCCGCTCAGTTTCCCGAGAGCGCTGAGCTCCTGGCGAGCGTTGTGAGGTGGCTGGCCACGGACGACGCGGAAACCGGAAGTTCGGGCGGTTCCGCACCAACGGTCGAGTGGACTCCGCGCCGGCTCGCACTTATCATTCTCGCTGTGGCATGTTCGGTCGGCGCCGTCGCTGCCGCAGTGAGTGTCGTCCTGTCGCGGCGGCGAAGACCGTCCTCCCGTACGTAGAAAGGCGCCGGCCCTCCCGACCGGCGCCTCGCCCGGCTACGCTGCAGGAGGAACCACCTCCACGCTCACCTCTTCCCCCTTGATCCCTATCGTTGTGATGGAGAGCTCGGTGTCGGGCACCGTCTCGTTCCTCGCCCGAATCACGACATTCCTGCATCCTGACCACGGTGATCAAGCGCGGCTGCGTCTCCGCGAGCATGACCTTGAGCTTCTCGTAGTAGTGCTGCAAATCGTCGAACTTGGGGCATCCGACCACGAGTGCCCTGCCGGCGAGGTAGTGCTCGTGGAAGTTGGCCGTCGCGTAGGCGACGCAGTCCGCACTGATCAGCAGGTCTGCACCCTTGAGGAACGGGGCGCTCGGCGGGACCAGATTCAGGAGAACCGGCCACTGTGCGAGACGCGAAGGCCGGTCGGCGGCGTCACCGCCAGGTTCGGTCTGAGATTCGAAGGTCGATTCAGGAGAACCGGCCACTGCGCGAGACGCGAAGGTCGGTCGGCGGCGTCACCGCCAGGCTCGGCCTGAGACTCGAAGGTCTGGATGGCCGCACCGGGACACGCACAGCTCTCGGGCCTCGGCGGCTGTTGCTTCTCCACCGCCACGCGGGCAAGGTGAGCATCAACGGCCGCCTGGTCGTACGCGGCCCCCTCGCGCTCCACGATGGTGATCGCGTCCCGCGGACACTCTCCGATGCAGTCGCCCAACCCGTCGCAGTACGATTCG
>JALGZG010000366.1 GCA_025782345.1 bacterium
CCGATCTCGAGGGCGACGTCGACTGTGGTCTCCCCGAGGAGCTCGGACAGCCGCATGGCCTGTCCCCTGTTGTCACACATGATGAGGACGCGGTTGTCCCGTGAGAGCTCCCTGAGGCGCGTCCTGAGAAGCTCCAGGTCGGAACCGAACGACTCCTGCAGCCTGGTCTCGACCGTCCACCGCTTGTGGCCGTCGAGGCGGGCGGGGGCGACAAGCCCAGAGCTGACGATCGGTCTCTTGCCTACCCTCTCCATAAGCCTGTCGAACGGAACCAGGAGCGCTTCCGGCTCGCACAGCGGCACCTGTTCTCTCTTCTCGTGGTACAGGCTCGCCGCCTCCAGGGAAAGCTGCTCGGCGCGATCCCAGACCTCGTCCGACCGAACGACCAGCACACCCGCCGCATCCGGCAGGTGGTCGATGAGCGTCTCAGTGTCTCTGTTGATGGCGGGAAGGTACTGCTCGACACCGTCGAAGTAGAAGCGTGATTCCAGCCCGTTCAAAAGGTGGTCCCTGTCGTCCGAGTCGCCGGTGTACTCCTCGCGCAGACGCTGAACGATCTCGCCGGTGCCCTCCCCGCTCAGAACGACCTCGCGTCTCGGAAGCACGGACGCCTCGTCGAGCTTGCGAACGGAGCGCTGAGTGTAGACGTTGAACTGACGAATCGACTCTATCCGCTCGCCGTCGAGTTCGAGTCTCAGTGGATCGTCGTATCCGAAGGGAAGGAGGTCGACAATGCCCCCGCGCACGCTGAAATCGCCCGAGTCCTCCACCATGCGCACGCGCTTGTAACCGAGGTCGACGAGCGACCGGGCGAACGCTTTCAGGTCGAGCATCGTTCCGACGGACAGCCTGTGCGTGACATCGGTCAGAAGACGTCGCGAAAGGGTCGTCTGCATGATGGCCTTCGGCGTGGTGACGACGACGATAGGCTTCCCGGCCGCCAGGCGTGAGAGCGTCAGAAGTCTCGACTCCGTGATACTCGCGAGGGGGGAGCGCCGCTCGTAGGGAAGCGTCTCCCACTCGCTGAAGAGCTGGACGCTGTCCTCGCCAAGGAATGTGCTGAGATCGTCACAGGCGTGCTCCGCGTCCGAGAAGGTCGGGACTATCACGACCCAGACGTGCGGGAGTTCCCGCGCGAGCACCGCCGCGAGAAGCGACTTCGAGGAACCGAGCAGACCGCTCACCCAGAGCCTGCGCCGGCCACCTCTGATGCTCTCGACTATGTCGCGGAACGGCGCAGCAGCTCGTGCTATATCGACGATTCTGCGTCCAGCCATGTGGCTTTCCTCTGTTCACCGTGAGCCTGTTGGCTGGTGGGCCCTCCCCCTGGGGCTCGGGCAGTCCGCTGCGCGGACTGACTCGCCCTACGGAGCAGGCCCCACCAGCTACCAGCGGCGCGGACTGACTCGCCCTACGGAGCAGGCCCAACCTGCTACCAGTAGCGCGGACTGACTCGCCCTACGGAGCAGGCCCCACCAGCGACCAGCGGCAAGGGCCGACCCCGTCACGCGAACCGCGGCCGGGCCAGGTACATCTCTACGGCCAGAAGCGCGAGCGCGACGTAGAGAAACGCGCGCCAGAGCTCGCGCCCGTACCTCGCCTGGAGCACCACCTCCTCCAGCCGCGCGCCGGGCTCTATGAACGTGCGTGGGAGCGGCGATAAGTACTCCTCGATCTCACTTCGATCGGCGGGGGCAAGGTCGGACTCGCGCGGGTCCACATTGACGGCCCCGAGCGCCACCGTTCGCCCGCCCGCGTGGAAGCGGTAGATTCCCGGTTCGCTGACGCGCTCGACGACCGCCGTAGAAGCGCCCGCCAGCCTGAGTTCAGTGGTCAGGGTGCGGCCGGAAGGCAGTTCCACCTCCACGCGTTCGGCCGGAGCATCGCCCAGCCCGGCTACAAGGTCCTCCCCGACCATGGCGGCCGCCGGACGCGAACTCGTCCGTGACAGCCGCTCGACCAACCGGTGCATGAGCGGGACGATGAACCCGCACCGCGGCAGGTCGCTCCAAGAGGGGTCGATGCCCATCATGAGGGCAGCGACTTCCCCCCTCGGCAGGGCAGGGTCCAACGCCGCGTCGCCCGCGACAGTACGGTTGACGACCAGCGCCGGCCCGATACCCGGCAGCTCCAGGACCTCCTCGACCCTCGCCGCGCGCACATCGAACGCGCGCCGCACCACTACGTCGTCGATTAGACGCTCGCCGAACACCAGCCCGTCGAGCAAGGGGTGCCCTTGCTGGGCGGGCGCGAGCCGCACACCCTCGCCCCGCTCAACGGGCGCCCTGATTTCGATCCCGGTGAACCCCGGGAGCAGTCCGGTGTTCCAGAACCGAACGTCGGTTCGATTCCCGAATACGATGAAGACGCCACCGCCGTCGTCGACGTGCCGCCTCAGCCACCGCTCGGCGGCGTCGTCCAGCCTTCCTACGTCTGCAAGGATGACCACCGGGAACCTGTCATCGGCCTGGCGCGCCAGCGCGTTCAGCGGCACCATGGAGACCGAGAACTTCTTGCTCTCGGTCGTCGGGTCGAGCGCCCGCTCTATGTAGTCGGCGTCATCGAGCCCCTGAGCGAGGTCGGGGCGAACCACCAGAATCTCCGTAAGACGCGCTGCCGGGATTACGAAGTAGTGTTTGTTGTCGGCCGTGAATGCATCAGGCGGGAGCTCAATCCAACCCTCGTGCCATTCGGACTCGTCCACCGTAACCGCGAAACGCGCGACCGCGGACCCTCCACGCTCGACGTCGATGCCTGCCTGTCCGGCCTGCTCTCCGTCAACAAAGAGCCTCACCAGAACCTCGCGGGTCCGCCCGCCGTGGCGTGACACGCGCACGCTGACAGAGTACAGGCCCGTTGTGCCGCCGTACTTCCGCTCGACGACGGCGGAGCTGAGTCCCAGATTCGCCGTGGGGCCGTCGAAGGGCAACAGATAGGCGCGCGGGCCATCCTCACCTCCCTGAGCCTCGGCCTCGCTATCCGGAACTCCGGTTGCCTCAAATGAACTCCCGGCAGCCGGTCGCGCCCAGCCGCTGCGCTGCAGGTCACCGAGCACGTAGAGTTCGCGGTTGAGATTCCTGGAAGCGTTGAGCAGGTCGAGCGAGAGGTCCAGTGCCCCCGAGTAGTCTGTGGCGGCGCCCCCCGCCTCCATCGAGTTCAACGCCTCCAGCAGGACATCCGGACTGAATGTGCCTTCGCTGAGCACCGCTTGCGCGGGGTCGCTCGCGGCCACCAGGAAGGCCTGGTCTCCGTCATCGAGAAGACCTGCTATATCACGCGCGGCCACCAGCGCTGCCGAGAGAAGATCGCCGCCATCCCGGTCCCTCGTCATGCTTGCGCTGTTGTCGATGACGATAGCGACCGAGGTCCTGGCGTGCGCACCACCCCCACCCGCAAGTGTCCCCTTGAGGGTGGGACGCGCCAGCGCCAGTGCCGCCGCGAGTATGATGAGACTTCTGACGATGAGCAGCAGGATCTGCCTGAGGCGCACACGCCTGATCCGCTTACGCTCAAGCTCTTTGAGGAACCGAAGCGAGCTGAAATCGACCGTCGCGACGCGCCGTCGGCTGATGAGATGGATCAGGAGTGGCAGGAGTGCCGCCAGTGAGGCGAAGAGGAACGCGCCGTTGAGGAAGGTGAAATTCAACCTGCTCTCCTTCGTGTCCGTAGCCCCGGACACGTCCGTCGGCCAGGATGCGTCCACGAACTGATGGTTCGCACACCCGCTGCGAGTGCTAGCCGAGCCTCTTGCGCTTCTCCAGATAGGAGAAGAGCGCGCGGTCGTACGGCGTCGACGTCAGCACGGGCACGTAGTCGATCCTGCTCTCCGCGCACTCGCGCCTCAGCGTTGTCTTCCAGCGCTCCACCGCCTCCACGTAGTCGCCGCGAATCGAGAACGGCTCCGTGGTCATGAGCTCACCTGTTTCCATATCGCGGAATGTTGCATCCGCCTCGAAGCGGAACTCCACCTCGGCTGGGTCCAGCACGTGGAAGACGATGACCTCGTGCTTCAGGTGCCGGAAGTGCCTGAGTCCGGGAAGCACGCGCGCGGGATCGTCGAGCAGGTCGGACACCAGAATCACCAGCCCGCGCCGCTTCACACGCCGCGCCAGTTCGTGAAGCACGATGCCGATGTCGGTCTCGGCCGAAGCCTCCGCCCGGTCGAGTTCCGCGAGCAGTGTGTGCAGCTGGGTCGGGCTTGATCTCGGTGCGACGAACTCGCGGACGGCCTGATCGAATACCATCAGTCCGACGGAGTCCTGCTGCTTGAGCATCAGGTAGATGAGCGCCGCAGAGAGGAAGCGCGAGTAGTCGAGCTTCGAGACGCCTTCGGACCCGTAATCCATCGACCTGCTGGCGTCAAGGAGGATGTAGCCCCGGAGGTTGGTCTCTTCCTCGTACTCCTTGATGTACAACCGGTCGGTCTTCGCGTAGACCTTCCAGTCAATGTGTTTGAGCGGGTCGCCGGGCATGTACTGACGATGCTCCGCGAACTCGACGCTGAAGCCCTTGTACGGACTCCGATGCATCCCCGTGACGAAACC
>JALGZG010000359.1 GCA_025782345.1 bacterium
ACTCATGTGACAGCCGCTGGGCCCATCACCGCATGAGTACGAGCTTCTGCGTGCCCGAACCCGCGTCGCTTTCGCACCGCGCGAAGTATACGCCCGCGCAAACGGGGCGCCCGGCGTCGTCCATCCCATTCCAGTCGAACTCGGGCCGGCCCGGTGGCAACCCGCGGTCCACGAGCGTCCTCACGAGCTGTCCCCGCACATTGTAGATCGCGAGCCGCACGCGCTCCGCGTCGAGCGGGACGTCCAGCTGGAGGATCGTCGAGTCCGTGAATGGTGATGGCCGCGCGGGGTGGAGTCTGAACCTGATGGACAGTTGCTCCGTCGTGACGCAAGCGCAGCGCGCCGGACACGCTCCGATGTGGCCGCCGGACACGCCGGCCCCGATGCACGGTGAGCACTCCTGGAGTTGCAGCGCACCCCGCGCCGCGTCGCAGAGCAGCGGGTCGGCGAACAGCATTCCATCCGCGCTGCATGAGTGAGGCAGGCCGTCGCCCCCAGCGTTCCCGTAGATGCAGCAGTAGGTCAGCACCGGAGCCGCGCCCTGCTCGCAAGCGACGGCCCGGCCATCGGGGCTGCCGTAGATGATGGTGTCGGTCAGAAGCGGAGAGGACGCGCTGCAGAAGATGCCCCCGCACTCGGGGGCTGCGTTCAGGACCAGCGTGCAGTTCACTAACTCCGGTACCGAGCCGTCGCGGCTGGTCACTGCGCCGCCGCGGAACGCCGCCTGGTTCTCCCGAAACGTGCAGCGCTCAAGGAGCGGGCTCGCGTGGTTGAGGCAGCACATACCGCCCGCTGCGCCCGGCGAGGAGTTGGACTTCAGCGCAACGTTCCTTATGGTCGGTGATGCGCCGTTGAGGTAGATCCCGCCGCCCGCCTCCTCCGCAAAGCCCCCGCCTGGAGCCCTTCCGTTCGCGACAGTGAACCCCTCGATGAGCGCGCCACGCCCCTCGCCGTCGGTGAGGGCGAACCCGCGTCCGGCGCCGCCGCAGTCGATGACCGTGACGTCAGGTCCCTTGATTCCGCGAAGGCTGGCGTTCTTGCCGTGGAAGGAGAGGTTCCGGTTACCCGGTCCAGTGTAGATTCCGGGAAGCACTTCCACCGTGTCGCCGTCGGTCACGAAGTCAAGAGCGTCCTGGATGTCGGTGAAGTGACCGCCCCCGGCGGCGTCGACCGTCACGAGGTCGGGGTCGACGACGGACAGCTGTGTTCCGCGGCGTCCTCCGATCGAGTCGGAGTAGCTTGCGTAGGAGCTGGACGAATCGTGGACGAGCCCGCGCGCCAGGAACTCGACCGCGCCGGTCTGCGCCAGCGTGTCCGCGACGGGGGCCAGGTCGCAGAGGCTCGACGGCAGCAGCGTGACCGTGGGGAAGTGCGCCTCATCCTGGGCTCCGAACGGGTGCGGACCCGTGTAAAGCACGTGCGCTGTCACAGTGAACGGCGCCCCGCGCAGCACCTCAACGGGAGCGTCAATGCTGATCTCCCACGGGGCGATGAGGGTTCCCCACCTGAACGACGCCGGCCAGAGTTCGTCGACGAGGAAGTCCTGGTTGAAGTGTACGTCCGGACCCTGGTAGACGCCCTGGTACCACGGGTCGTGGACTATGTAGACCCCTGTGCTGTCGTCGTAGCCCTTCACCACACGGGCATGTGTTCCATACGAGGAGGCGTCGTACCGCGTCACGATGATGATCGGGTAGCCTCTACTGATGAGGGACTTGAGGTCGTTGTGTCGGTCCGGGAAGTCCGGGTCGTTCTCGTCGTACCGCGACCAGTAGCACTCGAGGGCTGATGGCGCTGAAGTGTCCCGCCCGCATCATGTCGCTGACGTGAGTGCCGCTTGTGCTCGTGTTGGCCACGTCGGCGATGTCCTGCTGGTCGATCTCCGGTCCCCAGTAGTCCATCACCATCTGGTCTGCGGCCACGCCGCAGTTGTAGGACGTGAGCTGGTAGTGGTGGGGGACGCCCGGGATGTCGTAGGCGGCGGGGTAATCTGGGTCGTGTCTCCCTGAAGTGGTGCGCTCGTTGCGCCGAGGTTCGAGTGGTCGTCCGGCTCCCGCACCGGTGTCGGCGTCGGGCGCCGCGTCCGGGGTCCGCTCCAGCGGCTCTGCCGTCGGACCGGCCATGAGCTTGGCGGCGGTGTCTGCTCCGGTACGGACGTCCGTGGTGTCACTTGCGCTGATGAGAAGCTCACTCGCACCGTCCGGCGAGCGCCAGTGCCAGCAGAGCCGCTTGTCCGGCATGCTCACCGCGCGGAAGGTCTCAGGCGCTACCGCGAGCCCCAGCGTCCGGCGGACCGCACGCGCGGCATCTTCGCGGGTGACTGGCGGGAAGTCTGCGGCGCGGCGGCCGTAGGCCTGCCAGCGGCCGTCGCCCGCACCCAGTGTGACAAAGCCGCGCTCGCCGCCGTGCACGGACGTCAGCGGAACGTAATAGTAGCCCGGCTCGAGAGAGGGGTAGGAATGGATGAGAAGCGGCGTTCCGGGGACGAGGTCGCCGTCCGCCCATTCCCTGATGCTTCCGGGAGCATCGGGGTGCCTCGTGGAAACTTCCCCCGCGCCCTCCAGTGCGTCCGTCTCGGATGCCGCGTGTGACGGGCATGCTGAGGAGGCAAGAGCAAGCGCGGCTGCCAACGCTGCCACAGCGGTTCTCACGGGACCTCCGGGAGGCTGTCCGGTCGTGCGGCTGCTACTTCATGAGCACGAGCTTCTGCGTGCCCGAACCCGCGTCGCTTTCGCACCGTGCCAAGTATACGCCGGCCGAGACAGGTCGTCCAGTGTCGTCCGTGCCGTTCCAGATGAACTCGCGGCGGCCCGGGGGCAGCGCGCCGTCGACGAGTGTCCTTACGAGCTGTCCCTGCACATTGTAGATCGCGAGGCGCACGCGCTCCGCGCCCGCCGGGACGTCCAGCTGGAGCATCGTCGAGCCGTCGAAGGGCGAGGGCCG
>JALGZG010000242.1 GCA_025782345.1 bacterium
GGCGAGCCCTCCCGATCGAGTCGGCGGCCCTTCTCCCGACGCCTCGACAATCCCCCGCCGTCTTGAGCTGCCCTATCTCCATAGGGACTTGATCATCGTCCAGGATGCTGGCTCTACAGGGGTGGTGGACTCGGCGACGACCGCACGGACCATCGCATCTGCCTCCACCAGAAGCTCCCACCACCCGGGCTCGTACCCGCGATAGCTGTGGCAATCGATCGGGGGATCCAGGTCGATGCCGATGATGGGGTTGTGCATGTGCCACCAGGTGAGGCCTACGAAGAAGATCCTATCCGGAAACTCGGCGGGGTCTGTGATGTCGACCGGCTGCGTGAGAGTGACCTCAAGCCAAGCATCCTTGGGGTATCCACCGGCGACAAACTGCCACTCCACGGCGGGATACTCGGGCAGCATGTCTGGGCCCGGTTTCCAGACGCGAGCTGCGAGTGCTTCGGTTGGGTCCACCGTTCCGTCTACCATGATGAAGTACTGGATCTCGGTGATGTAGTTGGCCCAGGGCGGGGCCTGAAACATCACTGCCAGCGCCATCCCGGCCTGCCCCGTCACTCCGTCGTAGATGGAGCCGTAGTCACCGTCGTCCCAGGCCAGGACCGTGTCTCTCCTGGAAGCGCTCCACGGCTCCACTGACGTTTCGTCGATGCGATGCAAGGGGCGAGCCCTGGCCGGCAAGAAGCTCAGGACGAGCATCGCGGCCAGGAGCGTCGACACCACGGCTGCACGCGATCGCCTGCCTTTCATGCCCATCACCTCCTTCGTCTAGTTGGATCCACTTGAATCGAGTTGGTGCTCGGGGAGGCATTGGCGCGATGAGGGGCGCCCAACGGAGCGGGAAGACGTGCGCCTGCATACGTGATAATAGCACACGGAGCCGCCCCGTCGAGTTCGGCCGCCCTGCGCGCTTGACAGCCTTCGTGACCCAGTCTACGATGCTCGTGTTCCAACGTGACCCGATTTGCGACTGTCGTCTGTATGTTTCAAGACAAAGGAAGCTTCGTGGTGAGACGTTCGCTTTGCTTGCTCGTTGTGTCGCTCGTTCTCGCGGGAGCGCTCGCTGCACCAGCACAGGCAGCGGGCCGTTTCGGCGGCGGTCTTCATTACCTGAGAACGCTCGGCGATATCAAAGACAACGACGAGTTCGACGAGAACGCGTTTGGCTTCCTCGCGTCCTATCAGTACGACTTCCTGGTGCTCAAGGTCGAGGGCGATGTCGAGTGGATTCTCGACTACGGCGGTTCGGGCAACGCGTTGATCCAGCCGCAGGCCTATGCGCTTGTTGGCAACTTCATCTATGGCGGCGTGGGAATCGGCATCGGCTACTTCGACGGCGAGTGGTGGAATGATCCCTTCTACGCCCTGCGCGCGGGTGCGAATCTCACGCTTGCCGGTCTGGACTTCGATGCCTACGTCCTCTACCGTTTCCAGGACGCCGAGGTCTTCGAGGGCTTTGGGGAACAGGACCTCAACTCGCTCACCTTTGGCGCTCAGATCCGACTCTAGCTCGGAGGCTGGCACACGCGGGCTGTTTGGCGTGTTGTCTTGTTTGCGCCGCCCCGGCGCCCACGTTGCCCGGGGCGGCTTTCCATGTTCCTCGCGGATTGGGCAGCCGGGCACATGAATCTCAACTGGCAGTTGGTCGAGCGGGCAGCCAACACAGGGAGCAGACGATGAGACGATCACGGTTTGTCAAAGCGCTCATGGTATTTCTGCTGTCGGCGGTCGTGGTGAGCTGCAGTTCCGGCGGCAGCTATCAAGGACACGAATCCATAGCCGTGCGTGAGGCCCAACGAGATGTTGCGCCCGTCGCGAGCACGGAGGCGCCGCGTCCCGAGGCAGTCGCCGATGCGACCTACCATGGAATCTACGAGACACCCGTTCATCTTGTGAATGGCCGGTTCGAGGGAGAGCCATTCGCGGAGGGTGGTGTGTCGCGTCCCACGGTGCAGCTCATCGGAGGCGTTTACGAGACGGGGGATCTCGACGAAGATGGTTGCGAAGAAGCTGTCGTGCTCCTCGTTGAGAACTCGGGCGGGACCGGGTCGTTTGTCTA
>JALGZG010000262.1 GCA_025782345.1 bacterium
GAAGGTACGGTCTCGGTACCGAGGGAGTAGCTCCTCCGGGACGGCGGCGACGTCACGGAAGATGCGCAGAAGCCCAGGGCGCGCGATGGCCGTCGGCACACCAAGACGCTTCCTAAACAGGGAGACGCCCTCTCAATGTCCGAACGCCACGCGGTCCAGATGCGAGGCATCACCAAGCGCTACCCGCGTACGCTTGCCAACGACCGCGTCGATCTCGACGTCGAAGTGGGGGAGGTCCACGCGATCGTCGGCGAGAACGGCGCCGGCAAATCCACCATCATGAAGGTGCTCTACGGGCTGACGCCCCCGGATGCGGGCAAGATCTCGCTGTGGGGCAGGGAGCTCTCCGGACACCGTCCCTCGGACGCGATTCGCGAAGGCGTAGGGATGGTCCACCAGCACTTCATGTTGGTCGACACACTGACCGTCGCCGATGCTGTCTCCTCGATGCGGCGGCGGCCCGCGAACGCGTGCGGCAGCTGTCGTCGGAGTACGGTCTGTCGCTCGACCCCGACGAACTCATCGAGAACCTGTCGGTGGGGCTCGAGCAGCGCGTCGAGATAGTGAAGGTCCTCTACCGTGGCGCGAAGCTCCTCATCCTGGACGAGCCCACCGGCGTGCTGACTCCTCAGGAGGTGCGCGAGCTGTTCGTTATCCTCCGCGCCCTTCGTGACGCCGGGCGGACCATCATCTTCATTACACACAAACTTGAGGAGGTCCTCGAGCTGGCTGATCGGATCACGGTCATGCGCGACGGTCGTGTGGCGGGTGTAGTGTCAGCCGCGGCGACCACCAAGGAGGAGCTCGCCAGGATGATGGTGGGGCGCGATGTGCTCCTCCGTGTCACCAAAGAAGAGGCGAAGCCCGGCGAGCCGGTGCTTCAGGTCGCGGGGCTTTCCGCGGTCGGCAGGAAAGGCACGCACGTGCTCGAGGGGATCGACCTCGAGGTGCGCTCGGGGGAGGTTCTGGGGATCGCCGGTGTCCAGGGCAACGGGCAGACCGAGCTGGTCGAGGTCATTACCGGTCTTCGGAAGGCGAGCGCGGGGAGCGTCACCGTGTCGGGCAGGGAGACCACGAACAGGTCCCCCCGCCAGGTTCGCGACCTCGGTGTCGCCCACATACCGGAGGACCGACAGGCGCGCGGGCTCGTCCTCGGGTTCACGGTGGCGGAGAACCTGGTGCTCGGCAGGCATCACCGGGAGCCCTTCTCCAGTCGAGGCCTTCTTTCCCTCGACGACATCCGCGTGCACGCTGAGCGGCTGATAGAGGAGCACGACCTGAGACCGCGCGACCCCCACGTGGATGCGGGCCATCTGTCGGGCGGGAACCAGCAGAAGCTCATCGTCGCCCGTGAGTTCGACGGAGGACCAATACTCCTGGTCGCTTCACAACCCACTCGCGGCGTCGACATCGGTGCAATCGAGTTCGTCCACACGAGCCTGCTTCGCATGAGAGACCAGGGCGCGGCGATACTCCTGATCTCGGCCGAGCTCACGGAGATCATGACGCTCTCAGATTCGATAGCTGTCATGTACGGCGGGAAGATAGTCGCGGAATTCGAGGGTGGAGCAGTCGGGGAGGAGGAGCTCGGTGTCGCGATGACAGGAGGTAGAGCCGGGGCCGGGGGTGGCGCGTCCGGCGAGCGTGGGGGGGTGAGTGCGTAATGAGTAGGCTGGCGAAACTCTCTCAATTGCTCTCCCCGCTCGTCGCGGTAGTCGCGGCCTTCCTCGTCGGAGGTCTCGTAGTGACCGCCATCGGCGAGAATCCGTTCCGGATATACGCCATCCTGTTGCGCGGAGCGTTCGGCAGCGTCGATGCCGTCGGACTCGTGCTCTTCAATGCCGTGCCGCTCATCTTCACCGGGCTGGCGGTGGCGTTCGCGTTCCGCGCAGGGCTCTTCAACATAGGCGGCGAGGGGCAGCTCTACATCGGCGCCTTCGTCTGCACGCTCGCAGGTCTCTCGCTCGGGGGTCTTCCGGCGGTGCTGCTCATCCCGTTGCTTGTCCTGGCGTCGGCGGCGGGAGGAGCCATGTGGGCCGCGGTGCCCGGGGTCCTGAAGGCGCGCTTCGGCGTGCATGAGGTCATCAACACCATCATGATGAACTTCATCGCCGTCGGGCTGACCAGCTACTTCATCATCAACGTGCTCCGCGAGCCCGGGCAAATGACCCCTCAGACGTCGGAGATAGCTCTCGCCGGCCACCTGCCGAGGCTGGCGGGGCCGCTGTCGCGGATCGGTATCCCGCTACCCCAGGCCAATCCTCTCAACTTCTCCATAGTCCTTGCCCTGGGCGCCGTGTGGCTGGCGTGGTTCATCCTCTACAGAACCAACCTGGGCTACGAGATCCGTGCCGTGGGCATGAACGCCAAGGCGGCCGAGTACGCGGGCATCAACGTGCGCCGCACCATTGTTCTGGCGATGCTCCTCTCTGGAGCCTTCGCCGGTCTGGTCGCGACGAACGAGGTCATGGGGTTCCGCCACAGGTTCCTCGACAACTTCTCAGGCGGCCTCGGGTTCATGGGCATCGCGGTCGCGCTTCTGGGCAAGAACACGCCCGTGGGAGTTCTTCTCGCGGCGCTCCTCTTCGGCGTGCTGAACACCGGCGCGCTCGAGATCGACATTTTCACCGACGTGCCGCGCGAGCTCATTCTCGTGCTCCAGGCCATAACGATCATCCTGGTTGTCGTCGGGAACGAGGTGTTCGTCAGGAGAGCGGCTGCCAGGGAGGAACGGGGCGCCGGAGCTTCAGTGCAGACTGCCGGAGTCACGAGGGAGGCGGAGTGACCGGGTTCACGAGACACGACAGCGCGACGAAAGGTAGCGCCCCCGGCAGCGGGACCCCGCGGAACATGACGGCCAGAGTCGTCACGTCGGCCACCTGGGTCGTCGGATTCACCATCATCGTCAAGGCGCTCGGCCTCGGGAAGGACGTCGTCGTCGCGTCCAGGTTTGGAACGACAGCGGTCATGGACGCCTTCCTCGTTGCCCTCACCATTTCTACCATCATCGAGCACTGGCTACGCTGGCCGATACGGGCGGGCTTCGTGCCGCTCTTCACGGAGGCTCTCGAGAAGCGCGGCGAGGACGAAGCGTGGCACGCGGCGGGTACCTTCCTCGGGAGCTTCATCCTCGTGATGGCCCTCATGGCGCTGCTGGCGGCCGTGGCGGCTCCCTGGCTGGTCTCCGTCGTTGCGCCCGGGTTCGGCGCCGAGCACCAGGCGCTGACGGTAAGCCTCGTGAGGATCATGCTCCTGTCCATCGTCCTCCTCGGCGGCTCGGGCATCTGCACCTCTCTGCTTCACGTCCACGGCAACTTCGCCCTGCCGAGCGCGGCCAGGCCGCTGAACAACCTGATACTGATACTCGCGGCTGTCTTTCTGACGGCCACGCACGGCATCAAGGGGCTGGCCTACGGCGTGGTGCTGGGCAGCGCCGCCAACGCGGCGGTGGTGTGGGCGGGCATCTGGCGGCTCCGCAGGAACCTCCGGCTCCGAATCGACTTCACGCACCCGCTGTTCAAGGGTGTGATGAGGCTGGCGGTGCCGCTTCTGATCGGAATGGCGGGCGCGAAGCTCGACGATGTCATTGATCGGATCTTTGCCTCCAGGCTGGCGGAGGGGAGCATCTCAGGTCTGGTCTACGCGATTCGGCTGATAGATCTTCCCAAGGAGATTCTCGTCGGCGCCTTCTCGGTGGTCCTCTTCCCGCTCTTCTCCCGGCTTGCGGCAAAAGGGAAGTACGACGAGCTCGGCGACAAGCTGATCGACTCCATGAGGCTGGCGTTCTTCGTGCTTCTGCCCGTGTCCATCGGCCTGGCGATGCTGGGAGAGCCGTTCGTCAGGCTGGTGTTCCAGCGCGGCGCCTTCGATGAGCAGTCGGTTCGGTCCACCGTTTCTGCTCTGCTTCTGTACACGCCGACTCTCTGGGCGCTCGGGCTCACGAGTATCATGTTGGCCGGCTTCGTAGCGATTAAGAACACGAAGACCCCGGTCATCGCCGGGTTCGTCAGGCTTGCCTTCAAGATCGGACTCGTGTTCGCCCTGGTCGGTGCGTACCAGCACTCGGGCATAGCGCTCGCTACGTCGGTGTCACACGTCTTCAAGTTGGGGCTGTTCCTCATCGTGCTGCCGCCGATCCTGAAACGGGGCCGCTATGGCAAGCTCTTCCGGGCGTTCGGAGGGACCGTGCTGGCGACGGGCGTGATGGCGGGGGCGCTCTACCTGACCATCCGGGGGTTCGCCGGGACCGTCGTGTCGGAGTCCACAGGCATGAGGGTCATTGTGCTTGGAGGAACGGCCCTGGTCGGCGCCGCGGTCTACGCGGCAGCGGCGCGGCTGTTTGCCAGGGCCGAGCTCACCGAGACACTGCGGGCGATTCGTGACGGGGTCGGCGAGGTCGGTCGCGGGCGGCGTTCGGCGTAGTCACAGGGGGTTCGCGCGATGTTCGAACTGGTGGTGCTCGACTCGGCCCTCAGGATGGCCACACCACTCATACTGGCATCACTCGGTGGGCTCTTCTCGGAGCGCTCGGGTGTCGTCAATATCGCGCTCGAGGGCATCATGCTCACGGGGGCGTTCGCGAGCATCGTCGCCACCTACTACACGGGCGATCCGTGGGTCGGCGTATTCGCGGGCGTGTTCGCGGGCATACTCATCTCCCTGATCCACGCGGTCGTGTCCATCGTGTTCAGGGCCGACCAGATCGTGAGCGGAGTCGCCATCAACCTGCTGGCGATGGGACTCACGCAGTTCCTCACCTGGATGATCTGGGGCAGTTCCGCTAACTCCCCGCCCGTTCAGGG
>JALGZG010000005.1 GCA_025782345.1 bacterium
GCCGAGGCTCTCCTCGAGCGCGAGACGCTCACCGGAGACGAAGTCAACGAGCTGTTCGGTGTCACCGTGAAGCGCGAGGGCGACGCCGCTGAAGACCGCGCCGAGAAGGCCTCTTCCAGTGACGGGAAGGACGAATCCGACGCGGAAGCGTCTGACCAGTCCCCCCTGCCTGAAGACGCCGAACCCCCGACAGAGTAGCCCATGACCGATATCCTTTCCCCACGAGCTCTGCTCATCGCGTCGCGTGAGGACGCCGCACGGGAGATGCTGAAGATCGGCGTCTGCCAGGGCGGTATCGATGCGATGGAGGGGAAGGCGCGCACGCTCGTGATCAAGGTGGCCGACGCCACCGTCCCTGCCGCGCACGTCCTCAAGCAGCAGATGCTCTCACTCGGCGGCGACGCCGCTGTCGCCAAGGACGTGATCACGCACGCCGTGGACTCAACCGACGTTCTCATCATTGGTACGCACAGACAGATGCGCGACCTCACACGGAAGCTGTCGTGGCAGCCGTTCGGACTCCCGGAACTCGGGGAGCGCATCGGCGAGCTGCTCGACGCGCTTGATGGACCTGGCACTTCTGTTCTGCGCGCGGGACCGTACACTCTCGACCTCTCTGAACGCGTCCACTTTATGGGCATACTCAACGTCACCCCCGACTCGTTCTCCGACGGCGGCGACTACCTTCGCCCCACCGCGGCCGCCGAGCGCGCTCTCGCCATGATCGAGGAGGGCGCCGACATCATCGATATCGGCGGACAGTCCAGCAGGCCCGGATCAGAACCCGTTACGGAGGACGAGGAACTCAAACGTGTGGTGCCCGTGATCGAGCGCCTGCGCGAGGAGTGGGACGGCCCTCTTTCTATCGACACCTACCGGGCTCGTGTCGCCGAGGAGGCGCTCTCGGCCGGCGCTTCGATCGTGAACGATATCACGGCCTTCACGGCGGAGCCCCGGATAGGCCGCGTGACGGCTGATGCCGGCGCGGCGGCGGTGCTCATGCACATGCAGGGAGCTCCGCCAACGATGCAGAAGAGCCCTTCCTACGAAGACCTGATGGGAGAAGTGGCGTTTTTCCTCAAAGAGGCCGTCGAACGGGCGGCCTCTGCAGGGTTAGGCGACGACCAGATTGCCGTTGACCCGGGAATAGGTTTCGGGAAGACTACGGAGCACAACTTGGCGATACTCAGGCGACTGCCCGAACTCGCGGTTCTGGGGAAGCCCATCCTGGTGGGGCCGTCGAGGAAGAGCTTCATCGGCAACGTGCTCGACCTGCCCGTAGGTGAGCGGCTCGAGGGGACCCTCGCAACGGCCGCCTACGCCGTGGCGCAGGGAGCGAAGATCCTACGGGTGCACGACGTCAGGCCGACAGTCCGGGCCGTGCGGATGGTGGAAGCGTGTATCGCGTCGTCCGCGTAGTCCTTTGGAGAGGGAAGTGATGTCAGGCTGGAGAACAGTCATCGACCTCATCGACGTAGCGATCGTCGCGTTCGTCGTGTACCACCTGCTCCTCCTGCTCCGAGGAAGACGCGCGATGCAGATGCTGACGTCGCTCTTCGTAATCGTCATTATCGGGTTCGTCGCGCGCTGGCTCCAGTTCGACGCCCTGAACTGGCTCATGTCCGGACTCAAGGGCATCTGGGCCGTCATCTTCGTGATCCTGTTCCAGGATGACCTCAGGAGGCTGCTCGGCCAGGTCGGGCAAAACCGCTTCCTGAGACCCCTCGTCAAGCTCGAGGAACATGAGGCGATAGAAGCCATCGTGGCCGCATCGAAGACCATGTCGCAGAAGAACACCGGCGCACTCATGGTCATTGAGCGCTCCGCCAGGCTCACCAACTACTACCAGACCGGCGTCCAGCTGAACGCCCCCGTGGTGTCCACCCTGCTGGAGTCGATCTTCACGCCGCTCACACCTCTACACGACGGAGCCGCCATCATCAGCAGCAATCAGATCGTCGCGGCACGCTGCACACTCCCCCTCTCACAGAACCCGTACTTCGTCCACACTCTGGGCACGCGTCACCGAGCCGCCGTCGGGCTGACGGAGGAAACTGACGCCGTGGTGGTCGTCGTCTCGGAGGAGACCGGGGAGATATCGCTCGCGCTCGCCGGTCAGATATCAAGGGGCCTCGCCCCAGGCGCGTTGAAGGAGAGACTCATGCAGCTTCTGAGACCAGCAACGGCTGAAGGAACGGGAAGCTAGAGGAGACCTGATGTACGACCATGAGAGAACGAATCGTATCATCGCATGGGCGCTCGGAGCGTTCGCGCTGATCATGTACCTCGCAACCACTGCGCCCGTTGTGGCGTTCTGGGATAACGGAGAGTTCGTCGCAGTCGGATACACGCTCGGCGTCGGCCATCCGCCCGGATCTCCGATCTACACCTTGATCTCAAGGCTGTTCTCCATGCTGCCGTTCGCCAATCCGGCTCAGGCAGTCAACTTCGAGTCGGTGGTCTCCGCTGCACTGGCGCTCGTGTTCTTCTACCTCGCGATCGCAAAAATGGCCAGACGATGGGAAGGCCCGGTAAGGAGCTTCCAGGACGGACTTCCCACTTACGTAGCCGGGATCACCGCCTGCCTTTTCGCAGGGTTCTCGTTCAGCTTCTGGGAGAACGCGCTCGAGGCTGAGGTGTATGCCACAAACATGCTCGTGATGGCGGCGTCGCTCTGGCTGATCCTGAGATGGTCGGAGATCCGTGAGGAGCCCAGGGACAGACGGTATCTGTATCTGATCATGTACCTGCTGTCCGTGGGGATCGGGATCCACATGGGCAGCCTGCTGTGGGCGCCCGGCATCCTGCTCTTCATGATCCTCTTCGAGAGGAACTACCTCGGCGTCGTCTTCCTCGGCCTGCCGCTGCTCATGGGCTTTGTTCTTCTTTCGAAGGGCATCGACTGGTACAGGGGGCCACTGGGTCTCTGGCTGATGTGGCTCGCCGTGACGGTCTTCTACGCGACACCGGCGCTCTGGCCCGAGCAGAAGAAGATCAAGGGAAAGCGCGCGAAGGCCCCGAAGACGCACCCGGCTGTCCTGCCCTCGTGGCTTCTGATAGGGCTGTCCGTCGTCGGTGTTGTTCTGCTCTTCGCCACGTCGTCGGCGCACGGCGGCGGCGCGGGCGCATGGTTCGTAGGCGGCGCGGCCGTGTCGGCAGGAGCCGTGTTCCTCTTCGTCCGCCTGCTTCGCAGGGGCGTGATAGACAGGCCCGAGATCCCCGCCAGGATGGTTCTGGGAACGGTGACCCTGGCAGTCATCGCACTCTCGGTGCACGCTTATCTCCTCATAAGAGCCCGCCTCAGTCCCGCCATCAACGAGTCCGACCCTGACACGTGGGGGAAGGTTCTCGATGTGATGAGGCGCAAGCAGTACGAACCGATGAGGTTCTTCCCACGAAGGACGCCGTTCGCCAATCAGTTGAAGATCCTCTGGGGGTACTTCCGCATCCAGTTCCCGGTGTTCCCCTCCACTCTGTGGTTCGCGTCCATTCCGCCGTTCCTCATGGCGATCTGGGGCGCCATCGTGCACCTTAGGCGCGACAGAAGGACCGCGGCCATGATGCTCGTCGGCTTCGCCGTGGCGTCCGTTGGGCTTCTCTTCTACCTCAACATCTCCGACCACGAGGTCAGGAGTCGCGAGTACTTCTGGGTGCCGTCCTACGTCGGCCTCGCCATCTGGATGGGGATAGGCTCCGGGGCGATCGTCCGATGGGCAAGGAAGATGGGAAGTGCCTATCGCAACCTCATCGTGGCGGCGCTTGTGCTCTTCGCGGTCATGCCCATCGTCATGCAGTACTACACACTGAACAGGAGCGAGAACAAGGTCGCGTACTACTACGCCTGGAACATGATCAACTTCCTCGACGAGGATGCGATCATCATCACGAACGGGGACAACGACACGTTCCCGCTCTGGTACCTCCAGCAGGTCGAGGGCATCCGCACTGACGTAGACATCGTCAATCTCTCGCTGATACAGATCAACTGGTACATCGAACAGCTCAAAGACCGTGAAGTACCGATGAGCTTCACCTACGACGAAATCGAGCGAATGACGCCCTATTGGACGCGTGATGCCGACACCGGTGAGTTGAAGCTGATCACACTGAGGGACATCACGCTCCACGACATCATCCGGGAGAACAACGGGGGCAGACCCATCTACTTCGCCGTCACCGTTGACGACTTCATGGGCTACTACGACAACCTCGAGCTGGAAGGAATGGTCTTCCGTCTCAAGGCAGAGACGGGGCGCCACATGATCAACGTCGAGAAAACGTACGAGAACTGCTTCGAGAACTACAGATACGACAGCCTCGTTGACGTCGACGACGGCTGGAGGGTCATGGACGAGATCTACAAACCTCCGACGACGGCGCGTCTGGTGACCAACTACGCCGCGGGCTTCTCGCGCCTGGGCTTCAAGGCAATGCAGACACCTCCGGTGAACGCGGACGAGGCGATCCGTCTCTACAGCCTGGC
>JALGZG010000159.1 GCA_025782345.1 bacterium
GGCATCTGTGGAAACGATGCTGACGTTGTCCGCCCGGAACGGCAGGATCGTCGCGGGGTGACGCTCCCCCCACTTGCTCGTGTAGCCGGGGCTTCCCTCTCTGTTCATGGTCATTCTGAACGTGACGGTGTCCTGCGTGGCGCCCTCGCTCGTCGTGAGTTCCGTGTCAAAGAGCGGTTCCCGATAGACACCCTCGTGCGACATCCTGACCAGCATCCCCGGGTCTCCGTAGAGAGCGGAGCCGTTGAGATCGGGCGGGCTCGCTCCGGGCGTCCCGTTCAGCATGTCGAATCTCAGCGCCTGGTTCGCGAGGTAGTACGCCTCCGCCCAAGTGTACTGCCTCGCCGCCTTGTAGAAGTACGCCTTCGTGCCGCCGTGCTGATGGGAGGTGCCGCCCTCGTACATCACGTAGCCGGTGTACTGGTACGCTCCGCCCGTGTGGATCCAGGAGGGCACCATCGAGCTACCGCTCAAGATCTTGCCGATGTAGCAGTTCCCGAGTCCGAAGTAGATCCTCGGATGGTCCGAGTTGATGTTGAAGTTCGCCCCACTGTAGGGATCCCCGTAGACCTGGCCGCTGCTCGAGCGGAAGAACCCCTCGAGGCCCGAGGTGGGGTAGTGCATCTGCCACATGTTGTGGTCGCCGTGTCCGCTCGTGTACATGATGTCGACCGGGTCGTCGTTGAATATGCGAATGCCCTGGTTGATCATGGTCACCAGCCACTCGGTGCGGTCGGTGGGACCGTCGGTGTGGGTCGTAGTGGCGAGGGAGTCCGGGTACTTGACGTAGTACAGCCCGTACGTCGCCTCGTTTGTGGCGATGCCCTGGGAGCTGGTCCCGCCGAGCACCGTCTTGACGTCGAACCCGGTGGGTCCGGTGACGAGCCTGAGCGCATCGTCGGAATTGTACCCGGTCACGATTCCCCAGATGGCGTCGCAGTAGTTGTCGCCGTCCAGGCTCCGCATGAAGGGCCAGACCATGTTCTGCACGAAGCTGGCCGAGGCGGTGCCCAGTTCGCAGACGAGGCCGACGTGCGTCGGCCGGAAGGTCGAAAGGTCCACCTGTACGTCGTACAGAGAAGAGGTCCAGATGAACAACTGTCCCGAGTACCTTGCCAGGAGTGAGTCTGCCACTGCGGCCCACTGTGCGTCGTCGTACGTCGACTGCTTGATGACGACCGCGTAGGCCATCCCTCGTTCGCCGCGGACGCCGGGGCACGTTTCCACGGAGCTGTGTGTCGCCACGTCGCGCGCCTGTGCAGAAAGAACACACAGGAGCAGCAGCATAAGGACCAGCGGAATCGTTCGCCTGCCAGACATGTTTCTCCTCCCTTCCTGGACCGGGGGGTTGACTGCTCGGGGCCTGCGGCCGGGGTCCTGCCACGAAGAGAGAGCCCGGTTCTTGCGGACCGGGCTCTCCCTACACGTCATTGCTGGAGCGCCAGGTCTATCTATACAGCGTCTTGATCCGGCCCCAGCTCCGGTCCTCGACTGGCACGAAGGCCATCTGACCCACGTAGAAATTGTCATAGGTCGCCCACAGGCCATCGCCGCAGCTGATGCCATCGAAGTCGGTGCCGAAGAAATCGCCGGCGACCGCCGTGACCGGCAGACCGTCAAAGGTGAGGATGATCGGGTCCTCGGCGGCGCTGGTCGACATCGCGCCCGGTATGCTGAACAACTCGTTAGCGGCGAATGCCGTGTAGCTGTAGCCGTTGACCGGGCCGAACTGGTAGCTCACCACATTGCTGATGGTGGCCCAGTCCAACCATGCGAAGTCGTCGAAGTAGTAATCCGCCTCGAGGACAGCCAGGAACTCGGCGAGGTTGTAATACACCGTGGCAGCGCGCTGCGTTGTGATGACGAAGCCGTCCCCATTCTGGGGACCGTGATGCGGCTCGGCGGGCGGTTTGCAGGCGTTTGGATTGACTGGCATGGCAGCGCGGTCGGTAGCGCCGGCAGCGACGACCAAGGCGAGGATCAAGGCAACGATAGCGAAGAAACGCATTGTCAGCTCCTTGATTGCGATTGTTCCCAAGCGGGAGGAGTCGAAGATCTTGAGAAGCTGTGGATTCGTTCTTACCGCGTTCTCTTGGCCATGGGCGCTCCTTGCGTTCAGTCCGACATCGCCACCGCACTCCAAAGACCTGCGCTGGAGGTGTGGCGTTTCCACACGAACTGGAACCATAGCACAGTTTGAAGACGATAGCAATAAGGCATTGGTTTCAGAATGTGCCCCTACCGCGCCTCCGCGGCCGGGCCGTGGTCGGCATCCGACGGGTGAGCGGGAACACCCGGCGACGGCGGCTCGCCTGCTTCCCGTCTCACGGGGAAGCCGGCGGGCGCTCCAGAACGACAGCACGGCTCCCGGCGGAGCGAGGCCGGGTGACCTCGCTGAGCCCGGCGGCCGTCGCCGAGGCGAGGAGCTTGCCGAACTCCTCCTCGGACGCGTGGGACTTGGGCTCCAGAACGAACAGACGCCCGCCCGGCTTCAGAACCGATGCGAGCTCCCGGAAGGCAACATCGACGTCCGGCGTCTCGTGGATGACCCAGCACGCGATGGCGAAGTCGACCTGGTCCTCGAGGCCGATCCTGTCGGGCTCTGTCAGATGCGGTCGGATCCTGTCCGCGACGCCCGCCCGGCGCGCCCTCTTCATGAGCCCCTGCAGCATCACGTCCTGGAGATCCGCCGCGATGACAAGCCCGCCCTCCCCCACCATCTTCGCCATGGCGATCGAGAAGAAACCAAGACCGCAGCCAAAGTCGAGCACCTTCGACCCCGGTTTGACGTAGTCCCGAAGCATCTTCCCCGGCTGGTGGA
>JALGZG010000090.1 GCA_025782345.1 bacterium
ATTCGACGACGCCACGACCGACACGTCGTCTCTCATCAAAGACGGGCGTGTCGACACCGTGGTCGTGGCCACGCGACACGACAGCCACGCCGCCCTGGTCTGCGAGGCGCTCGAGGCTGGCAAGCATGTCTTCGTCGAGAAACCGCTGGCAATCACGCGCGAAGAGCTGGACGAGATCGAATCCGTCTACCTCGGTCTGGAGTCCCGGCCGCTCCTCATGGTCGGTTTCAACAGGCGCTTCGCGCCTCACATCAGGAAGATCGCGGCCGTTCTCACCAAGCTTCCAGGACCCAGGTCATTCATGATGACGGTGAACGCGGGGGCCATCTCTCCCGATCACTGGACGCAGGATCCGAAGGTCGGCGGAGGGCGCATCGTTGGTGAGGGTTGCCACTTCGTCGACCTATTGAGGTTCCTGGCGGCGGCCAGGATCTCGTCCGTGGTCTGGGGGGTGCTGGCGGGGCTCGTAACACCCGCGACAGCGCGTCACTCACCCTGGGATTCGAGGACGGCTCGATAGGGACTATTCACTACCTGTCCAACGGCAGCAGATCGTTCCCCAAGGAGAGGTTGGAAGTGTTCTGCGGCGGGGCAGTTCTCGTTCTGGACAACTTCAGGAGGCTCACGGGCTACGGTTGTCCGGGCTTCCGATCGATGAACCTGCGGCGCCAGGACAAGGGGCAGCGGGACTGCGCGGCCGCGTTCGTCGAGTCGGTGCGAGCCGGCGGCCCCGCGCCCATAGCGTTCGAAGAACTGATGGAGGTCTCCAGGGTCACGATCGACCTGGCAGACAAGCTGCGCGGAGAGACGGAGGAGTAGTGAGTCTCTGGACAGAAACCGGACGCTACTGCCGCACGGTTCTTCATCTCCGTCCGCGCCAGGTGTGGACGCGCGTGGTGCGGCGCGTCGTACGGCCTCGCATCCGCACGGGGCCGCCTCCCGACAGGCGCGCGGCTTCCGGGTTCCTTCACCGGCCGATCGCCCGCAGCGACCGCTGGTCGGCGCCGGACCGCGTGAGTCTTCTCAACCTCGAAAAGGACTTCCCCCGCGCGATCGACTGGGCCCCTCCCGACATGCCTCGACTCTGGGTCTACGAACTCAGCTACTTCGCGGATCTTCCACGGAGCGCCGTGGACGCCGGCCGCGAGTGGATGTCCGGGATCGTCGACTCCTGGATCGATGCCAACCCGCCGGGCACGCCCGTTACACGGGATCCATACCCGATCTCGCTCAGGGTCGTCAACTGGATCAAGTGGATGCTGCTGCTCGAGAACGCCGGCGGGGACGGCCTGCCTGGCGGCGGCTCGAGCGCCGGCGCGCCGGAAGCCGCGTCGCCGGGCCCCGGTGCGGCGGGCGGCCGCGTGCTCGACAGCCTGGCCTCACAACTCCGCTTGCTCGAGCGCCGCGTCGAGTTCGACATCGGCGCCAATCATGTCATGGCCAACGCCGTGGCGCTGACCGCAGGCGGCCTCTTCTTCGGAGGAGAGGAGGGCGACCGCTGGGCGAACATGGGGTTCGCGCTTTTCTTCCGCGAGCTTGAGGAGCAGGTGGGCGGTGACGGCGGGCATTACGAGCGAACTCCTACGTACCACGCGGTCGTGCTGGAGCAGCTTCTGGACGTGCTGAACCTGTGGGACGTCTTCCCCGAGGGAGTCCCCCGCGAGTGGCGTGGTGCGCGTCCTCGACTGAAGGGCAAGGCCCTCGCGATGCTGGAATGGCTCGATGCTATGACCCACCCGGACGGGGACCCCGCCTTCTTCAACGACACGACGTTAGGCGCGGCGGCGACGCGTGATGATCTCTTCGACTATGCGGAGAGGCTGGAACTCGCTCCCGCTAGGACGACGTTCAGGAGCGTGCACCGGCTGAACGCGACAGGTTTCCTCCGGCTCACATCCGAGGACGGCCGAACCGTTGTGCTGTTCGACGCGGGCGCGCCACAGCCACGATACCAGCCCGGGCACGCTCACAGCGAGTCGCTCAGCTTCGAACTGTCTCGTGACGGCCGGAGGATCTTCGTCAACTCCGGCGTGTCGACCTACGAACCCGGGTCCGAGCGCCTGCGGCAGCGCCAGACCGCCGCGCACAACACGGTGCGCATCGACGAGGAAGAGCAGAGCGAACTGTGGGCGTCGCACCGCTGCGGCCGGCGCGCACGCGTGTCACAGGCGGGCGAACGCGATGGTTGGGCGTACGCGGAGCACACGGGCTACCGATTCCTTCCCGGCAGGCCGCGTCACCATCGCAAGATGCGTGTGACCGACGGGAGCGTTGAGATCATCGATGACATCGCCGGTGAGAGAGAACACCTGCTGGAGTGGTTCTTCCACATCCACCCGGATGTGACCGCGCGCGTCCGCGACCGGATCGTGGAGCTCTTCCTCGACGGACGTGCCGTGGCCACCATGACCTTCCCCTTCGGTGCCGCCGCTGCCATCGAGGATGGCAGCTGGCACCCCGGGTTCAACATCTCCATTCACAACACGTTCGTGCACGTGGTGCTGCGGGGGAGCCTTCCCTTCGAGTTCCACACGACCATCGACTGGGCCTGAGTCGCGGCTCTCCGGCCCGGCTCGCGGCTACGGTGTCATGAGTCCGAGCGTCTCTGCCAGGGCGGTCAGGCCGAAGGATATTCCCAAAGCCATCAGCGGTGCGACGATCCAAACGACCAGCAGCTTGCGGACGGACGTCCGTGACGCCACGAACCGCCACCCTTCCTTCGTCACGCCCAGTGCCATGATCGCAGCGGTGTTCATCTGGACAAGCGACGTCGGGATGCCTCGGGACACGGATGCGACCAGAAGGAGCGTCGCGGTTACGACAGCTACGAGCACGGCTCCGAGCGGTCCGAATTCGACGATCTCACGGCCCGTCGTCTCGAGCACCCTTCCGCCCATGAGAGAGCTGCCTATTGCGAAGCAGGGGGCAATGAGAAGCGTGGCGAATATCATGATCAAGAGAGCCGTCGTTTCGGAGGCGGTGCCGATGCTCTTCAAGGCCATGGCAACGATCGGCCCAGCGGCGTTCGCCACGTTGTTCGAGCCAATGGCGAACGCCACGTAGCACGACGCGGCGAGAACAGCGATCTTGAGAGACGGGTGGCTGGCAACCCGGGAGAGCCCGTTCGTCAGTCGTTTGTTGAGCGGAGTGTAGAGGAGCTTCCCTATCGCGAGCGTCAGGAAGAACGACACGACCGGTAGCAGGAGCCACGTGGGAATGACCTCGAACACAAGCCTGTGAGCCTTCAGGACGTCGTAGTAGACTGCCGGTCCCACAAGGGCGGCGATGGTCGCCTGGCTCGTCGACTGCGGGACCCTCAACAGGTTGGCCATCAGCAGGGACAGCGCCACCGACACAAGGACGATGGTTGTCAGTGTGAGTCCCATGACATCCTCGGGGAGGATGCCCCGGCTGATCGTCATGGCGACCTTCTTGCCCGCGATGAGAGCGCCGGCGAGCACAAAGATGCCGAAGACGCCGGCGATGCGCTCGCGACGGATAAGCCCGGCCCCGTAAGCGGCGGAGAACGAAGGTGCGGTTCCGCTCGCGCCCATGTTGATGGCCAGGAACATCGCGGCCAGGAAGGGGATCAACAAGATGGAGAACATCGGTGAGAACATGACTTCCTCCTCACGGAGGCCGTGTGCATAAGGCCCGCCAGAACACGCCTCAACACTCTAATAATACTCTAATTAGAGTCTCAAGTCAATGGGGGATCCCTCTGGGGGACTGCGAATGCGGTTGCGGAGACAGGGCACACCTGCTAGAAATAGGCGTTTGCGGCGGGAAGAGTGGGATTTGCAAGGGGTTTGCGGATGCGGGTGGTGCTGATAGCCGGGGCGCGGCCGAATTTCGTCAAGATAGCGGCCCTGAAGGCGGCGCTGTCCGGACGAAGCGGGGTCGAGGTGCTGACCGTCCATACGGGGCAGCACTACGACGATGAGATGTCTGCCGCGTTCTTCAGGGATCTGGAGATGGATGAGCCCGAGTGGAATCTGGGCGTGGGCTCAGGTTCGCATGCCGTGCAGACGGCCGGGGTCATGACCAGATTCGACGCCTTCCTGGACGAGGTGGCGACCGACATGGTCGCCGTCGTAGGTGACGTCAACTCGACGGTCGCCTGCTCACTGACGGCGGTCAAGCGCGGCATTCCGGTGGCGCACGTCGAAGCCGGCCTGAGGAGCTTCGACTGGGAGATGCCGGAGGAGATCAACCGGCTCGTGACCGACAGGCTCTCGTCGCTTCTGTTCACGCCATCCCGCGACGGTGACGAGAACCTCAAGAAGGAGGGAAGGCCCGCCGAGGCCATCCACTTCGTGGGTAACGTCATGGTCGATACGCTGCTGAGGTTCCGTGACAAGGCGGCGCAGGCGAATGTGCTGGGCAGGTTGGGTGTCGCCGCCGGCGAGTACGCGGTCCTGACGCTCCACAGGCCGCGGAACGTCGATACGCGCGAGGCGTTCGTAGGCTTACTGGACGCGTTCGCGGAGGTCGCCGGTCGGATACCCATCGTCTACCCGATGCATCCGCGCAGCAGCAGGACGCTCACCGAGGCCGGGCTGCTGGAACGTGCGGAGGCGATATCGGGTCTGATGATGACAGGCCCTCTCGGCTACCTCGACTTCATCGAACTCGAGGCGCGGGCCAGGTTCGTCATGACGGACTCGGGTGGAGTTCAGGAGGAGACGACGGTACTGGGCGTGCCCTGCCTGACGCTCAGGCCGAACACCGAGCGTCCGGTGACCATCACAGAGGGAACGAACACGCTCGTCGGCACGCGCGGGTATACTCGATGGAGGTCGTGGGCGCTCCGGACGTCTGCCCGAGCTGTGGGACGGACACGCGTCCGAACGGATCGCTGATGTCATAGAGAGTTACTGAGGCCGGCTGTGAGACGGGCGGGACGCTCGAACATCTCGCGCGACCGGTGCGAAATCCACCACCAACGGAAAGCAGACGCCAATGAACGTACCGCTGCTCGACCTGAAAAGGCAGTACCAGACCATCAAGGATGAGATCAACGCGGCGATCGCGGAGGTCGTGGAGTCCCAGGGCTTCAAGCTCGGCCCGAAGGT
>JALGZG010000256.1 GCA_025782345.1 bacterium
CACGATCGAGGGCCGCCGGAGAAAACGCAATCTGCGGGTGGCCGCTGGAGCGGTCTGGTCTCGGTCTGTCCGCCGCCAGTCGCGTTGTGCGTCTACCTGTGCAGCGCCTTGAGCGTGGACCAGGAGATGTTCTCGACCGGGGTCGCGGGCGTGTATCCCGTGAGCTCGCACGCGTAGGGCTCGCCGCACGGAACTCCCGCGAAGTCGACGGGGCCCACCCACAGCCACCATATCCCGGCGGGGAGTACCTCGATGAGTTCAGCCTCGTTGCATGGGGCGGCGTCGGTGTAGCTGTAGAACGCAGACACGTCCTCGCACCCCTCGCGCCCGTCGATGAAGCCGATTCTCAGGCTGAACTGAGCAACGCCTCGGAACGTGATCTCGCTCTCGCACGCTAGGTCGATCTGGAACCAGTCCGTGTCCCTCCAGTTGCTGCGGGACTGGGTGTAGGTGCCGCTGGTGCCGCAGAAGTCTATGGCATCCTCGCTGGGCTCCAGGTAGTCGAAGACCGGCGGGTCGGAGTTGCAGCCCCCGTTGTGCACGTCGTTCTCAGGGTCGATGCATGGGGGTTCTGATTCGATGAAGGCGCCCCCCGGGCATGGGGCACAGTGCACGAAATTCTGGACGTACAGTTCATAGACGCCGCAGTCGCTGCCGTATCCGTCGACGACGATGTAGTACGTGTTGCCCGCATAGAACTCCACCATGAGCCAGGAGCGATACCCGTTCGGTCCGCACCCGGGGTAGTCGTCGTTGCAGGCGATGTGATTCCCGTGGACGTACTCGTTCTCGTAGACGAAGACCTTGGTGTCGTACTGCGAGGCGCACAGGTCGATGATAACCGGGCTGGTGTACTGGCACTGGTAGCTGTAGACGATGTCCGGCGAGGTTGAGCCCGTGTAAGGGCAGCACGCATCGTAGTCGTTGGCGAAGGGACACGTGTCACCGGAGCTGCCGAAGGGGAGATCGTCGATGACGAAGGGGTCTTCGATAGTGTCGCCCTCGAGGCGCCCTTCGTAGGTGGGCACGCCCGTCGGCTGCGAGTCCTTGTCGGGAACCTCGGCGCTGTTACCAGGCGTCGGCGTCGCCACAGACGCGGCCGCGCACAGGAGGAACAGCCCGGTCAGACATGCGATCGCAAGTGTTCTCATTCTCTCTCCCTCCTGTGTCTCGCCGCCAGTCGCAGCGTGTGCCTACCTGTACAGCGCCTTCAGCGTGGACCAGGAGATGTCCTCGACCGGGGTCGCGGGCGTGTATCCCGTGAGCTCGCCCGCGTACGGCTCGCCACAGTCGACACCCGTGAAGCTCGTAGGGACCACGCACAGCCACCAGGTCCCGGCCGGAAGAGTCTCGGTCAGCTCCGCCACGGAGCACGCGAAAGCCGTCGTGTAGCTGTAGAACCCCGAGGCCCCCTCGCACCCCTCACGTCCGTCCACGAACCCCGTGGTCATGTTGAAGTTGGCCATACACCGGAAGATGATCTCGCTCGTCTGCGCGAGGTCGATCTGATACCAGTCGGTGTCTCTCCAGTTGCTGCCGGACTGGTAGTAGGTTCCGCTTGTGCCGCACAGGTCGATGGTGTCCTCGCTCGGCTGAAGGAGGTGGAAGATCGGCGGATCAGAGTTGCAGCCTCCGTTGTGCACATCGTTCATGGGATCCATGCACTCGGGCTCGGTCTCGACCACGGCGCCCGGGGGGCAGTGCACGCAGGGCACGTGGTCCACGATGCTGAGTTCGTAGGTCCCGCAGTCTGAGCCGTATCCGTCGATCACTATGTAGTAGGTGTTTCCCGCGACGAGTTCCACTGACAGCCACGATTGATAGCCCGTGGGCCCGCAGTCCAACATGTCGTCGTTGCAGCCGAGAAGGTTTCCATGGGCGTTCTCGTACACGAAGACCTTCGTGTCGTAGCTCGAAGCACACAGGTCGATGTCGATTGAGCGGTCGTATTGGCAGTAGTACTCGTAGACCACATCGGGAGACATCGAGCCCGTGTACGGACAGCACTCGTCGTAGTCGTGGAGGAACGGACACGTGTCCATCGAGTCCGTGAAGGGGAAGTCCAGGATCTTGAAGGCGGTCTCGATGGTGTCACCCTCGGTGCGCCCTTCATACGTGGGATTGCCCGTCGGCTGGGATTTCTTCTCAGCGACCGGTGCCGCGTTTCCGGGTGTCTGAGCCGTCGCGACCGCCGCCGACAGGAAGAGCATGACCGCCGCGCACATGATCCATTTCGTTCTCATGGTGATGTCCCTCCGCTATCTCGCGGCGGGTCCACCGTAGATACCGATGTCGGATGGTCCGCCGTCGGGGTCGGTGAAGATCGGATTGCCCGCATCCAGGCAGGGCGACTCTGGGGAGAGGTGGAAATCCAGGCTGTCGACGAAGGAGGGGTTGAGAGAGATGTTACCGCCGGCGCCTGTCAGTTCGTCCATGTCGTGATAGTCGCCCGCTACGTTGCTCCACACATCATTGTAGCTGATTTCGACGTTCTCAGAAACCCCGTTCATCCATATGCCAACCTGAGGACAGACCCATTCGTCGCGCCATCCGTTCGAAACGACGATGTTGTTCGTGAAGACGCCGGTAGCCTCGTCGCTCCAGAGGGCGAACCCACAGTTCCCGTTCCGGACCACGACGTTGTTCGCGGCCTCCATATGTGACGTCCCCGTGGCGATGATGCCCCAGCCCAGGTTGTCAAAGACCGCGTTGTTCCTCACGACCACCCGAGAGCTGCCGAATGAGCCGATGCCTTTCCAGTAGCCCGACACGCGGTTCCTGAGGATTGTTGCGGTCGCGTCCCACGTGATTCCCACGCCCGCGCCGCGGCCCTCCGAGATATCGTTGTCCGCGATGAACGCGGTCGCTCCCCGGTAGAGCGCGACGCCGTCCCACCCGTTGTTGCGGATCGTGTTTCCGATGATGAAGAGCTCTGCCCCCTCGCGTCCCATCACGCCGCCTATGCCGACCACCACGTCATCGGCGCGGTCGGTGTTGTCGACGATCTCTGATTTGGTCAGCGTCACCGTGCTCCGGCGCGCCACCACTCCCGCGTCTGTCGCGGCGCCGTCGGGATCGCGCTTCCCGCCGGTGATCGTGAGTCCGGTCACTGTTGAGCCGCGGCTGTCCTCGAAGTAGACGCCATACCCGGCGTTCGTCTCGAGGACGGTCTCGCCCGCGCCGCTGCCGATCAGATGGAGGGCGAGGCCTCTGATCACGAAGCCGAGCGTCACCTCCACGTCGGTTCGGTGTTCCTCGCAGTTCCCGCAGAGGTTCTCCACGAAGACCCGCGGCTCGGCGGTGTACGTCCCCGGCGCGAGCCGGAGGACGTCGCCGTCGCCGGCGTGGTCTATGGCAAACTGAAGGTTGCGGTAGGGGTCATCGAGCGAGCCCGTGCCGAGCGCGCCGTCGTCCAGGTCGTCCACGAAGACCGTATCCGCGAGCGAGACTGTCGTCGTCAGAAGCGCAAGGGCCGGGACCAGGATCCATGCGACGCTCTTCATTGCCGACCTCCTGAATCTCACGGCGAATCACGGCCTGCCGCGGGACCTTCTGAGGAACTCCTCGCGCCCCATCCACGACTCAAGCCCGGACGGAGAGTCCGGGTAGGCCTCGTAGTGACGGCGCACTGACGCCATCGCCTTGCCGGTGCTTATGATCCTGGCTGCCAGGCGGGGCCTGCGAGTGAAGGCGGCCAGGCGCCGGAGCGCCTCACTGACGCCGGGCAGGAAGCTGCCCCTCTGGATCGCGTGGATGAGCTTCTCGGACTGAGCGATCTGCGTGAAGAGGAACACCAGGTTTCTGTCTGACAGTGAGTAGAGGAGCTCCTTCAGCACATCGTGCGTGGCGTAGGCCGCGCCGATCGTCGTCATGAACTGCGTCCCGTATTCCCAGAGCGCCTCCGCGGATACACCGCCGTTCGAGATCGCGCGCACGGCCTGTTCGCCAGTTTTGACTCCGGCCAGTATCGCCGGGATGATCCCGCCGCCGTGCAGAGGACTCGTCTGGCATCCCGCGTCACCGACGGCCATGAAGCCGTCTCCGACCAGGCTCGCCAGAGGTCTTCTCACGGGGACCATTCCGGCCCCACCGGAGACCTGCTCGGCGCCCCTGAGCTCGGGTCTGCCCGCGACGAAGACACCGTAGGCTTCCCTGAGGGACCCGGTGACACTGGCCAGAGTGGTGCCTATCCCGACGTTGGCAAGCCTGCCTCCCATCGGGAACACCCACGCGTATCCCTGCTCCGCGCCCGGGGCCGCGAAGACCACGAATCCACCGGCGCGTTCATCGATGGAGTTGGGGAGGGAAACTATCTCCCGGTAGGCGACGGCCACCTCTGTTCTGGCAACCGGGCGATTCGCGCCGCGAGGTCGCTCTCACTCCCGTCGTTGAAGCGAAGACGTATGCGCGTGGTCTCCCGATCGCTCCAGCCGATGCACGAGCAGGAGTCCACGAGATTCGCTCCCGCGGACACGGCATCGGCCAGGAGCCGCTGGCCGAAGACCAGGCGATTGAGGACGACGCCCGGCGCCGGCAATCTCACCCCCGTCTTCCCGTCCCGCATGTAGAACGTGCCGCTCTCGAGGCGCGCCGCCACCTCGGCTCCCCCGGGAGGGGTCACCTGGTGGGCGACTGGAGCCAGCCCCTCGACGCCGACGGCGTTCCCGCACACCTTCCGCCCGACGTCGGCGGCCTTCTCGCGCTCGATGATGAGCACACGCAGTCCGGCGCGGGCCGCGGGCAGCGCCGCGCTGCAACCGGCCGGTCCGGCCCCGATGATGGCTATGTCGACACTGTCAGGCGCTCTTCGCATCATATTGGGTAGAGCGTAACAGCGGCGCCCCGGAGGGTCAACCGGACGAGATCCGTATGTTCCCAGCCGGAGGGGGCGCCGCCGGTCTGGTCCTACGCCCCGATTCGCAGGCGGGCCGGTTGCAACCGGGTACGGTTAATGCTATTATATGTGTTTGTCAAGAATTCCCGTTCGGGCGTTCCCGCCCGGGGCACGCACTTGTGCGTCCCCGGCGTGCATGCCCTGCCTGTCCGAGAATGGAGATGTGCATCATGGACGCCACGACTGGATCGACGCGGAGAGTCCCGGCCCTGAGAGTGCTGGTGCTCCTGCTCGCGTTGGCCCTGCTTGCCCCCGCGGCCTTCGCATCGGAGAGTGAGGTTTCGCAGGATAGGGTCACGCCCGAGCAGGAGGTGAGGCTCGCGGAGATTCGTGCCGCCATCGAAGCGAGCGGCGCGAACTGGACGGCCGAGCACACCACCATGTCCATCCTGCCTCGAGCGGAGTTCCTCAAGAGGCTGGGCGGGGAGTACCCACCGGACGTTCGAGCGGTTTTCGACACGCTTCAGCCCGACCCCGCGGACCTCACGCGCAACTACCCGGACGTCTGGGACTGGAGAGAGATGGAAGGCGTGACGCCCGTCAAGAACCAGGGCGCGTGCGGCAGCTGCTGGGATTTCGCGGCGACCGGCGCCACCGAGAGTAACGTGCGCATTCAGGAAGGTGTCCTGCTCGACCTGTCCGAGCAGCAGGGGCTGGACTGCAACGACTACGGGAGCAGCTGCGACGGAGGGTGGCCGGGCGCGACGTACCACGTCTTCACCGACCCGGGCGCTGTTGCCGAGGAGTGCATGCCGTACGTGGCAGTCGAGGGCAACTGCAGGGAGCGGTTGTGCGACAAAGTGGCCATCATCGATGGATTTCAATACATCGCCGGCAACGTGGATTCCTACAAGGCGGCTCTGCTTGAGGGCCCGATCTCGTCCTGTTACACGGTCTACGAGGACTTCGGCTCCTACGGGGGCGGTTGCTACGAGCACACGTGGGGAGGGCCCGAGGCGGGGCACTGCATTGTCATCGTCGGATGGGACGACGCGATGTGCGGCGGCGAGGGCGCGTGGATCTGCAAGAACAGCTGGGGCGGAGGTTGGGGCGTGGGTGGGTACTTCTACATCAAGTTCAACGAGGCTGGCATCAACACTGGCGGCGAGCGTCCGCTGAACCCTCATGTCCCGAAGGCCCACCTGGTCCCGGATGAGTACTCCACCATACAGAGCGCCATCGACAACGCCGAGCGCGGTGACATCATCAAGATCGCCGGTGGCACATACTCCACCTCCGTAGTCCTCGATGACTACATCTCGCTCTACGGCGGGTATGATCCGACCTTTACGATCCGGGATCCCGAGACCTACACGACGGTCATCGATGCAGAGGGTGCCGGCAACGTCATCACGTGCGAGGGCAACGACCACATCGTCATAGACGGCTTCGAGATCAGAAACTCTGGAGCGAGTTCCTACGGCGTCTACGTGAAGAACAGCGGCATCACCATCAGGGATTGCGACATCCACAGCGCGTGGCGCGGCATCGGCATCATCTACGGTTCGGGCGGCATAACGGAGCAGGACGCGCTCATCGATTTCTGCACCGTCCGTGACAACACGGGCGTTGGGATCTTCCTTAACGACGCGGACAATCCGAACGTCGCGATCATGTACTCGGCGATCCACAACAACGACGGCGCGGGCGTCTACTCGCAGATGACCAATGTCAGTTTCACCAACTGCACGATCGCCCACAACGGTTCCGATGGCATTGACCTCAGAAACTCGGCGGGCAGCGCCTTCATGCTAAGCATCGTGGCCGGGAATGGCGGCTACGGCATCACCTGCACGAGCGCGACGCCGGACTTCCTCTGCAACGACGTGTGGGGCAACACTGCAGGCGACTACAATGGCTGCAGTCCGGACCCGAACTCCATCTCGGAGGACCCGCTCTTCTGCGACGGTGCGGCCGGAGACGTGGCCGTCCACGCGACATCACCGACCCTCGAGTTCGGAATGGGCGCACTCGGCATCGGTTGTCCGGAGGGCCCGCAGAACCTCAACGTAGCCCAGAACGGTGCGTCGCTGGACCTGTCGTGGAGCGTACCGCCGGACGCGCGCGCCGAGGTTGACTACTACATCGTCTACAGGGACTCGATGCAGGCGCCGCACACAGCTATCGCGACGGTCGATGCTCCCGACACAGCGTACACGGACATCGGGATTCCACCGTGCGAACTGTACTACTACTGGGTATCGGCAGTCGACACCGACACGCTCGAATGGGCGACGTCCAATCGCGTCGGCGGCGAGCTGTGCTACGACGGTCCGACGGGACTGGCCGTCACGTTCACCGAGGGAGGGAATGAGCTCTCATGGATCTTGGGAGCGGGCCCCATCGACTACTACGTCATCGAGCGTGGCAACGAGCTCTCGGCCCCGGATTCGATCGCGTGGGTTCCCTCCGGAAGCACCGGGTTCATCGACACGGCCGTCGGTGACTGCCCGAGGGACAACTACGCGTACGAGATCGTCCCAGTTTACGACACGGGCTGGCACGGAGAGCACTCCGCGGTCATGTCCGTCGATCCCTCTCCGTCGCCTCCATCGGGCATAACAGCCGAGTGGGTCGGGAGTGACATCCAGCTGACGTGGGAGCCCAACTGCGAGAGCGACTTCAGGCGCTACTGGATCTACCGGGACACGTTCCCGATTTCTCCTCCGATCGACGGGGACCTGCTGGTCGGCTTCACGCCTGATCCCGAGTTCCTGGATGAGGGGCTCAACCCGAGCTGGATGTACTTCTACCGTCTTGTGGCGACAGACGCGGAGTCGCAGAAGAGCGAGTACTCCCCGATGGTCGTCGTGGGTACCGGGGCCGTACTCGCGGTGCCGTCGTCCTACGGGACCATCCAGGCGGCGATAGACGCGGCCTCGGCCATAGACACGGTCCTTGTGTCACCCGGCACGTACAACGAGAACATCACGATGAAAAACGGCGTGATCGTCATGAGCAGGGACGGGCGCGCGACGACGACGATCAGTTCCGGGAGCGGCGCCGTAGTGACGGCTGTCGGTTTGTGCGATCTCACGCTCCTCTCCGGGTTCACGATCGACGGGCAGGGGACTGTGCCGGCGGGCGTCGACTGCTGGGTATCGTACGTGAGGGTCGAGGACTGCTCGATCATCAACTGCTCGAACGGTGTGAGCTCGAAGTACGGTGACGCGTCGAGGTTCTCTGGCAACCACATCACGTCGAACTCGAACGGCATCACCGTGGCAGACAGCGCGCGTCCGTTCCTCAGGAACAACGTGATCGAGCTGAACACGTTCTCCGGGATCTACAATACGGGCGAGCCGGGTCCCGAGGTGGGACGCACGCTCGGAGACGCGAACGACATCATGGACAACTCGTATTTCCAGGTGTTCAACCTGGCTGCAGGGACCGTGGATGCGGACTACAACTACTGGGGCAGCACCTGTGTGGGTGACAGCCTGTTCTACGGTTCCGTGGACTACGTGCCCTGGACAGACGAGACGCACACGGAGACGTACACGGAGTGCGGCACGGGCGTCGATGAAGGCGTCGCGGTGAAGCCTTACTTGAGCCACAACTTCCCGAACCCGTTCAACCCGTCGACGGCGATCCAGTATCGGGTGCCGTCGCCGGGCAGTCGCGTGCGTCTGTCGGTCTACGATCTCTCGGGCCGCACGGTGCGGACCCTTGTTGATGCGTACAGAAGCGGGGGAGAGCATCTCGCCATCTGGAGGGGGCTGGACGACCACGGCCGTCA
>JALGZG010000313.1 GCA_025782345.1 bacterium
TCATGGCCCTCCTCCCGTCGGGCCTGGATTGATACGGGTGGACGACACGAGAGTTCGGCATGAGCTGCAAGCAACTCGATCAAACGAACAGCCCGGACCTCTCGGCCCGGGCGGTCTTTGTTTGGTAGCGGGGGCCCGCTACACACCTGCAACCTCGGTGGCGCCGAAGACCGGTTGACGTCGCCGCGAGGGGATCCGCTTCTAGGGCCGAGGAGCCTGCCGGCGGGGAGCTAGGAGGGCTCGGGATCGCCTCCGCCCGGTCGTGGGTCGTCGGAGGAGCGGCCCCGGAATCGGCTCATCACGTCTCGGAACCCGCGCGCGCCATAGCCTGCAGGCTCTCCATCTCGCGGGGGCTCATCATTAGGTCAAGAGTTCGAAACTCGTCTACTACGCCCCGCCATATCAAGGGAAGTGCTCGCTCACACGAGCGGGCACTCTCTGAGAGTCACTCTGGTGAGATAGCGTCGTAACAATCGGCGCTCGGCAGGGTTCCGCATCTCGGTCACATCCCGCCCAGTCCCAGATTTCCCCCCCAGTCACGAGGCCGATGACGTGACACTGGTGATACATAGAATGCCGGAATAGTGGCACAAGATGTGCATCGTAGGTGTGTTGTGGTAGTGTGCGGGATCAGCGACATGGTCGGGTGCCTGCCTTGTCGTGAAAGGCGGACCGACATCATGAAGAAGCTGCTGGCAGTCCGGGGGCTCGTCTGCCTCGCCGCTCTGGTTCTGGGGACCGGAGTCGCGAGTGGCCAGTCGACCGGGTCCATCGTGGCCTGGGGATACAACGGCCAGGGTCAGTGCGATGTCCCCCCGCCGAATGCCGACTTCGTGGCGGTCGCGGGGCGCCATGTGCACAACCTGGGCCTCACGTCCGGCGGGACGATCGTGGGCTGGGGGATCAACAGCTCCGGCCAGTGCGACGTGCCCGCGCCGAACGCGGACTTCGTGGCGGTCGCGGCGGGTCGGTACCACAGCCTGGGCCAGAAGTCCGACGGGACGATGGTGGCCTGGGGCTTCGTCGCGGCGGGCTACTACCACAGCCTGGGTCTCACGTCCGACGGGACGATCGTGGCCTGGGGACGAAACACCGAAGGCCAGTGCAGCGTCCCCGCGCCGAACGCCGACTTCGTGGCGCTTGCGGCGGGCGCGTATCACGGTCTGGGTCTCAAGTCCGACGGTACGATCGTGGCCTGGGGCTTCAATGACTGGGGTCAGTGCGATGTCCCCGCACCGAACGCGGACTTCGTGGCGGTCGCGGGGGGTAAGCATCACAGCCTGGGCCTCAAGTCCGACGGGACGATCGTGGCCTGGGAGTACAATAGCAACGGGCAGTGTGACGTCCCCTTGCCGAACGCCGACTTCGTGGCGCTCGCGGGGGGCGACTTGCACAGCTTGGGCCTCAAGTCCAACGGGATGATCGTGGGCTGGGGACGAAACGACCACGGGCAGTGTGACATCCCCGCGCCGAACGCCGACTTGGCAGCGGTCGCGGCGGGCTATTGTCACAGCTTGGTCGTCAGGCTGACGGACCCGGAGACAACTCTCGAAGCGACGGTCGACTTCCAGCCGAGCACGCTGAACTGCAGCAGCCACGGTCGCTTCGTCACGTGCTACATCGAACTCCCCGAAGGGCATGATCCTGCGGACATCGATGTCAGCACCGTGGTTCTGAACGACGAACTGGCCGCTCTCCTCCATCCTACGGGAGTCGGCGATGAGGACAACGATGGGATTCCGGACAGAATGGTGAAGTTCGACAGGGCGCACTTTGTAGAACTCCTTCCTCCTGGGGAGCACGTCGAAGTGGCCGTCAGCGGTGAGCTGAATGATCAGACTTCGTTTGCCGGGGCGGGTTCCGTCTGGGTGATCTGCCCGCACGGCCTGAGGGAGGCGACTGCTGGCACGTCTCCTCCTGCGCTGCGTGTCTCGCCAGGCCGAGACGGGTTCTCAGCGACCATCAGCTACTCCGCCGCCGCGGGAGATCCCATCAGGCTGCGGGTATACGACATAGGTGGACGACTCATCAAAGCGCTAGTGGATGGTGAGGCGTCACGGAACAGCTGCGACGTCGTGTGGGATGGCAGGGCGGATGGGGGGCACCGTGTGGGTGCCGGCGTCTACTTCGTGAGGTTCGAAGCCGG
>JALGZG010000039.1 GCA_025782345.1 bacterium
GGAGCCGTCGTGGGCGTTATCGCACTGTCCGTAGACGTGACGGACCGGATGGAGGCAGAGAGGGCGCTGGCCTGCAAGGATGAGCAGCTGCGGCAGTCTCAGAAGATGGAGGCTATCGGACAGCTCGCAGGCGGTATAGCCCACGACTTCAACAACCTGCTGACCGCCATCTCGGGCTACACGGAACTGGCGCGCGCTGAGCTGGAACCGAGCAGCTCGGCGTCCGAGATGCTGTTTGCCGTCTCGAAGGCCGCGGACCGAGCCGCGGACCTGACGCGCCAGCTGCTGGCCTTCGGCCGCAAGCAGCCGCTCCGGCTCGCCGAGCTGGACCTCAACGACGTTGTCTCGGGGATGACCGACATGCTCGAGCGACTGATCGGAGCAGACATCAAGCTCCTGACCGGACTCGACGAGAACCTCGGCAAGGTAGAGGCCGATACCTCGCAGATAGAGCAGGTGGTGATGAACCTCGCCGTCAACGCCCGGGACGCCATGCCTCACGGTGGGAGGCTCACGATCAGCACATCCATGGCAGGTCCCGACGAGCTGTGTCGCGACGAAAACCTCGAAGAGTGCGACCGCGACTACGTCTGCCTTCGCGTGGCCGACACCGGCGTGGGCATGGACCACAAGATAATGGCACAGATCTTCGAGCCATTCTACACCACCAAGAGACCGGGTGTCGGAACCGGACTGGGGCTTTCTGTCGTCGATGGAATAGCGGAACAGCACGGGGGCTGGGTCGACGTCCAGAGCAGACCGGAGCACGGAACGAGCTTCTCCGTATACCTGCCGGTGGCGCCCGAGCGATTGCCAGAGGACAGCGACGACCAGTGCGTGGACGATGAGCCGGAGAGCGAGGCCCCAGCTGCCAGAGGTGAGAGAGTCCTGCTGGTGGAGGACGAGGACAGCGTCCGCGCGTTCGCCACTCGCGCCTTGACCGATTGGGGCTACGACGTCGTCGAGACAGCGTCGGCCGAGGAGGCTCTTGTGGCGCTCGAGAGTGACCCCTCAGGGTTCGACCTCATCTTCAGCGACATCGTACTTCCCGGCAGGAGCGGAACTCAGCTGGCCGAGGAGATCTCGGCCAAGAATCCAGACACTCGCATCCTGCTTTCGAGCGGCTACCTCTTCCCCGAGGAGAGCGGCGACGACCCGTCGACTTTCGAGATCGGATTCCCGCTGCTCAAGAAGCCCTACTCCGCCCGTGGACTCCGCGTCGCTATCCACGAGGCTCTGTGCTGAGTTGCCGGCGCCGATTGGCCCCCCGTCAATCGCTGCAGGCGCCCTTGTGCCTGATGATCTCTCCCTCCACCAGGTAGATGACGTCTTCCGCGATGTTCGTGGCGTGGTCGGCGATGCGCTCGAGGTTCTGGGAGACGCGCTGGGCAAAGGAACGCTATTGCCCGGCGTAGTACCTCACGGCGGCAATCAGCTGGTTGGCCTTGGCCGCCTGATCGGGGAACTCCGCGGCCCTCTCGAGGGCCGCGAGTGCGCTCTCGGTGTGCTCGAGCTGCATGGCGCAGTAGCCCATCATCAGATAGGCACGTTCGTACCCGGGGTCCGCTTCCACGCACATGGAGTACGCGTCGTATGACTTCCGGTAGTTCTTCTGCATGAAGTGCAGGTCGCCCAGCAGTGACCACAACTTCGCCGTCGGCTCCAGCTGCAGGGCACGGTCCAGCGCGTCGAACGCCTCCTCGTACTCGTAGGCGGCGAGGTGCGCGGACGCCAAGCGCTCGAGGTCGGCCACAGACCCGCTGTCCGCTACGGCGGACCCGTAGTAGTCGCCAGCCTGCAGGGGCACGCCGATCGCGAGATACAGGTCACCCAATGTCATCTTCTCGCTCCGCGTGAGCGGTCGCAGATACCCGGCCACCGTCAGCGCGACGGCGGCGTCCTCGTACTGGCCCGAGCTCGCGTAGTAGCGGAAGGCCAGACGCCACGCGTCGGGGTCTTCCGCGTACTGCAGCAGCATGCGCTCCACGGAGTCAGTCCCGTTCCCGTGATCCTCGAGTTCGAGGTACGCCATGATGAGAGCACGGTGCCACTCGAGCTTCGCTTTCTCCTCCGAGCTGCCGACAAGCTGCTCGAGCACAGGGACCGCGTCCGCGGACCGCCCGTCCATCACGAGCGCAGCGGCCGAGAAGAAGAGCACGCTCGGCTCCTTCCACTCGCTGACCTCATAGCCCCTGATGAGCCCGTCCGCCGCCACATCGTAGAGCCCCATGTTGTAGGCGAGCTCGCCCAGATTGAGCCACCCCTGCGCGAAGAGCGGCTCCATCTCGACGGCGCGCCGGTAGGATCTGAGGGCCTCCTCGAGGTCACCTCGCTGGTTCCAGCTGACCGCCAGATGGAAGTGCAGAAGGAAGTGGTTCTGCTCCGGGCGCTTCTCCAGGAACTCGATGAGCGTGTTAACGGCGGAATCGGGATCGCCTTCGTCGCGAGACTGCTGAGCCGTGTAGAGCGCGAGGCGCGCGGCGGCGGGAACATCGGAGACGTCATCGATACGACGCTCGACCACAACGCCGTCTGCGGCGAATGCGCAAGAGCATGCGAGGAACAGCGCGAGCGCCAGCAGGGTGGCACGTGTCGGAAGCAACGCGGTCATCATCCGGAACTCAGGTTGAAGTGTACGGTGGTTACTACCCACGCGGTCACGGCTTTACCCTGGATCTTCCCGGGCGAGAACTTCCACTGCGGGATTGTCCTTCTGACGACGTCCTCGAAAACGCCCTTGGGTCGGGCGTGGAGGATCTCAACGTCCCCGACGGTCCCCTCGGTCGTCACCAGCAACCGCACCTGAACCGCCCCCTCAATGCCTCTCTCGCGAGCCCCGTACGGGTAGGTCGGGGGTACGCGCACGATGGGCGTCGGCGCCTGGTCCAACTCGTATGCCTCGAAGACGAACTCTCTCGTGCCGCTGATGCCCTCCGCGCCGCCGAGACCGATGGCCACACCCAGGTCCATCGGGCCGGGCCGTCCCAGCTGCGGGCGGACCACGTCGGGTGCGAAGTCCATCTTCTGCTGCGGCTTGGGCTTCTCGGCCTTCTTGACCTTCTGCTGCTCTGGCACGGACGGGGCCGCGAGCTTGACCAGGCTCACGCCGACAGGGTTCGTCATATCCTGGGGAACGCGGCGCTCCTGCAGGAGCAGAGCAGCGAACCCGAACAGGACGACGTTCACGCCGACCGCCATGGCGAAGGTCCAGAGCGGGAAGCGAGCTGCTCTCGTCAAGATTCTTCCTCACGCTTTGCGGCGAGGCTCACGCTCTTCGCGCCCGCAAGCCTGCACTGGTCCATGACGGTCACGATGGCGCCCGTCTCGCTGCGCCTGTCCGCCACTATGACGACGCCGCTCTCCGGGTCTTCCGCCAGCGCCCGTTCGACGTGCGCGCGCACGCTCCTCAGATCGATGCGCTTACCCTCGAAGTATGCGTCCCCTTCGGGTGTCACCCCGATCATGATCCCCGCATGCTCCTTGATCTCCGCGGTCGCGGCGGTTGCTCTCTGCACGTCGATGCCCGCCTCCTTCACGAAGCTCGTCGTGACCGCGAAGAAGATCAGAAGCAGGAAGACCATGTCGATCAGCGGACCCAGTGGGATCTCCACCTTGCCACCGCCGCCCCGAATCGAGCCTCTTACACTTATCATCGGCTACCGCCCTCCAAGTCGGCCATGGCCGGTACAGGCACGGCCGCCGTGGCCGAATGACCAGGCTTGTGCCCGTTGCGCGCCTCACCGTGTCTCATCTCGCCCCGCCTCGAGGAGTTCGAGTGGTTCGAACGGCGCACAATGCGCGTCAGTATCGTCAGGTCCTCTTCGAGCTGCGTCCGCAGCCGCGCGGACTGCTGCATGAGGATGCCGCTCAGGAGGAGCCCTGGCACCGCGACCAGTAGCCCGGCCTCTGTCGTGATGAGCGCTACGGATATCCCGCTCGCCATCGCGCTCGCGTTGCCGGTCCCGAACACGGAGATGACCTGGAAGGTCTCTATCATGCCGAGGACTGTCCCGAGCAGCCCGAGAAGCGGCGCGACCGCGACTAGAACAGCGATCGTCGCGAGAAACCTGCTCAGGGCCGGCTGCTCCCGCATCGCGCACTGCCTGAGGATATCGACGTCCAGCCTGGCGAATCCCGTGCGTCTCTCGAGAAAGCTCCGCACGAGGCGAGCACGTAGCCCCTCACCCTCGACGAAGGGGGTGCCGCTGCGGATCACTCGTGTCGCATCATCGATCGTGAGATCCTGTCGTCTCAGAGTCCTGAGGTACGCAAGCCGCTCCAGCATGAGTGTCCACAGCACGATCGAGGCGATCGCGAGTGGCATCATGATCCAGCCGCCCTGTCTCAGGTAAGAAAAGGTGGTTCGGACAATCTCCATCAGTCGGCCGTCCCTTCAGCCAGTTCGCCCACGCTCGCGGCGGCCGTGACCTCGCGCGGCGGCTTCTTCGTCCTGCCGTTCGGCCCGTGGATCTTCTCCTTCCCAATGATGTTGGAGAAGTGGACGGCCTTCTCTTCCATTTCACCGATGATGGCGTTCGCCCTGCGAGACAGGAACGTGTGGAAGAGCATGATGGGAATGGCGACCATCAGACCGAGTTCGGTGGTAATGAGCGCCTCGCTGATACCGCTCGACATGAGTCTCGGATCGCCGGTGCCGTACAGTGTTATGACACGGAACGTCTCTATCATGCCCGTGACCGTGCCCAGCAGGCCGAGCAGAGGTGCGACGGCACCGAAGACCGCGAGCATCGAAAGCCCGCGCTCGACGCGCGGCAGCTCCCGCAGGATGGCCTCCTGCATGACGCTCTCAAGGGTCGCGCGGTCCTCATCGCGCGCGGAGAGACCGTCCGCCACGACCTCGATGACGGACATCTTCTTGTCCTTGTACTTCCGGACTATGGTCTCGCAGCCCTCCCAATCGCCCCTTGAGGCGAGGGCCGAAGCCTCGCCCATGATCCGGTCGGTGTTGCCGTGCACGCGGTTGAGGAAGACGAACTTGCAGGCGACCATGATCAGGGCGATGACACCCAGCGCGAGGATCGGGTAGACGATGGGGCCGCCGAGGAGCAGGTGCTCCCACAACCCCACCTCCTGCGTGATCTGCCGGAGAGCCGCGCCACCCGAGATGTCGATGGTCACGGACTCGTTCGCGCCGTCCAGGTAGCTGCGAATCCCACGTGTCATGCCAGGCGGCGGCAGCGCGGAGAGAGCAAAGAGCCTGCGCTCGCTCTGCGAGTACCTCAGGAAGCCGATCTCACCTCCGTCGCTCGTGCGGTAGATCGCAGTGAACGCACCGAGCGTCATCACCTCGCCGACCTGCTCCTGGCCGTCGCGCCCGACGAAGCTCGCCTCGCGCAGGCCGACCTCACCAGAGAGTTCCATCTCGTCGAAGAAGGCGGCGGCCATGCCTGATATGTCCTCTATGTCCGGGAAGTAGCCCTCTCGAAGAACACTCCTTACGCGCTCGAGCCGCTCCGGCCTGAGCGCGGTCATCGGCGACTGCTCCAGAAGCGCCGCGAGATCGCGCGCGGCCAGGCGGACGTTCCCCGAGATCTCCTTGTACTCCAGCTCCTGACGCGCCCAGCGATCTGCCAGGCGCTCCCTTCGTACCTTCAGTCCGGCAGCCTCCCGCTCGAGTTCCGTGAGTCCGGCATCCAGCGCCCGATCCTCGGCCTCAAGCTCCTCGACCGCCGCAAGAAGCGCATCGCGGTCGGTGAGTATTTGCTCCTCCACCTGCTCCGCGCGGTCGATGGCCGCCTGCCTGTCCGCCTCGGCCTTGCGCGCAGCTTCGCGCACGTCCTGCGCGTGCGCGCCGGAAGCCACGAGAAGCACAAGGGCAGCGGCCAGCATTGTCACGGGTCCCCTCGCTGCGGTGAGTCTCTTCATCGTTGGACCCTCCCGAGCGGCAGGTCTATGAGCTGTGCGGGACGGATCCGCGACGCCATCTCTATGGCGCTGCCGATCGTGCGTCCGTAGCTCGGTGGCAGCTCCACCCATTCCCATGACGCACGGTCGAACGTCCCGGCCCTGTCTCCGTCGGGCGTGCGCCAGAAGAGCGAGACGCGCCCGATGCGGAGCACGTCAACGAAAATGGGTGCGCCAGCGAGCGCGATCTCCTGCTGGTCCACCTCCACCGCCTTGCCGTACTCCGTCTCGATCTGTAGTGCTTCGAGCAGGCGCCTCAGCTTCTCGGCTCCTGTGACCTCCGGGCGCGCGAGCTCTCTGCCCAACACCTCGAGCCGCCGTCCCCGTTCGTCCGTGAGGAACGGCAGGTCCAGCGTTACGAACTCCTCGAGGCGGCCCATGATGGTGTCCAACGTGTCCTGCAAGCTCGACTGGAGGAGGTCGGCCTCGTACATCCTGCGCTCGAACTCCTCTACGCTTTCTGTGAGCCCCGCGACGGCTTTCTCCTCACTCGCTACGCGCTCAGTCAGGTAGGCGATGTTCGCCTTGGCCGTGCGGTACCGCGCTTCGAGCTCGGCTCGCTCACTCGCCCACGTGTCGCGCTCCTCCTGAGTCTCCTGGTCGATGTCAATCGTCCCCTCCACGGTCTCTCTGACGTCATCCGAGGATGACTGAGCAGGGAGCTGCCCGACCACCAGAACCAGGAGCAACGCGACCAGCACCATCCTCCTCATGTGTCCCCCTTCCAGCGATGCGCCGCGAGCCGGCGGCGGCACGAACGCATACCTCCTGCGCCGCCGGGTCGGCAATTGCACAGTCAGATTCCTTATCCGGAACTTCAGAGCCTAGGGGCTCGCGAGCGTCCTCTCAAGTTAGCTTTGCGTAAGGGAACACCCACACACCCGTTCTCACTCTCAACCCAATTTCCTAACCTCCCGCTAGGAATTCTCTAACAGACCGGCACTAGACTCGCGCCCTTGAAGGAGGTCCTTCCCGGCATCTGCGAGTCCCGCGGCGGCCGGTTCCACCCGACCGCTCCCGGGCGAACGGGTTCGCGCACACTCAACACATCGAGGTCGAAGAGATGAAGGCTTTCAGTGCTCCGATTCTCGTCGCAGCACTCCTGGTTGTTCCTTCCCTCGCGTGCGCTGCGGGCGCACTACACGGGGTGATCAGCGCGGAGGACGGTGGCGACAGGCTGTCTGGAGCCAGCGTGCTCCTGCTCGGCACCACCATCGGCGCCGCCACTGACCTCGACGGGGAGTACAGGATCGAGGACATTCCCCCGGGAACCTACGAGGTCCGAGCTTCGTTCGAGGGTTACGATTCGAAGATCCTGTCGGACGTGGTGATAGGGGACCGGAAGGCAACCAAGCTGAACATCAAGCTGATGCGGCGCGGCGGAGCCTCGGCCAGCTTCACGATCGACGATCTGGTCGTCACCGCGGACAGGGTCCTGTCCACGGAGGTAGCGCTCATCACCGAGCGCATGAAGTCGATCACCATCGGCGACGCCATCAGCGCCGAGCGCATCTCGAAGTCACCCGACGGCTCCGGCAGCGACGTGCTGAAACGCATCACGGGACTCCAGGTCGTCGACAGTAAGTTCGTATACGTCAGAGGCATGACCGACAGATACAACACCACGTGGCTCGACGGGGTGCCGGTCAGCAGCACCGACACGGACGTCGATCGGAGGAGCTTCACCTACGATGTCCTTCCCTCCTCGTTGCTCTCGAGCGCGGTCGTCGTCAAGTCCGCATCCCCCGACCTCCCCGGGGATTTCTCGGGCGGCCTCGTCCAACTGAACACCCACGACATACCGGCCGAACGCGGGCTCTCCCTCTCCGTCTCATCCGGCTACGACGACGGGACAACGGGCACGGATATCCTGAGGAGCCTGGGCAGTGGAACGGACGCGCTGGGTATGGACGACGGCTCGCGTGACATACCGGACTACGACCGCCCCACCGGCAACAATCACAACGCGTTGGCCCACAAGCTCACGAACTCATGGATCACGCACAGCGCGAAGGCTCCGATGAACAGCTCGTACAGTCTGTCCTACGGCGACCGCTACGATTTCGGGCATGACGACGGGCGACACGTGATGGGCATCATCGCCGGCGCGAAGTACGATCAATCTTTCGAGAGAGTGAACTACGCGCGCTCGCCCGTGGACGAGACCGGATATGGGAACATCGACTATCAGGGCACGAAGGACCGGTACGAGGTCATCTGGTCAGGTCTCTTGAACCTCGCGTACGGCCCCACCCCGGGCCACCAGTTCTCTGCAAGGGGGCTGTACATCCAGGACGCGCGAGACCAGGTGGGCTATGCCGAGGGCTGGATGAGTGAGAACGCGGGCCCTGGAGGCAAATCCTACTCCATTGAGTGGGACGAGCGGTCGAGGGCAAGCGCCCAGTTGGGCGGGACGCACGAGTTCGGCAGACGCCTCAAAGGCCCGAGGTTCGAGTGGAAGGTGTTCGGCTCGGAATCAAAGGCCCACGAACCCGACAGGAAGCAGGCCGACTACGCGCGGCGCGCGGACGGAACGGAGAGTCTCAGTGAGAACACCAGGTCGTGGACGGATCTCAACGAGGACGGCCTCGGCACGAGGGCGGACTTCACACTCCCGCTCGGTGCGCACGGAGCGACCGAGGTCAAGGTCGGGACCTTCCTCGAGAAGCGGGAGCGCACGTACCGAACCGACGCCTACTGGACCGATGTCTCGACCGTCCGCAGCCCCAACTACTGGATTCGTGTCCTGCCCGTGGACGAGATACACGAACCTGAGAACTACGGCCATCGCAAGCTGACGTTCAGGCTCAAGACCGCCTTCACTGGTGAGTACGACGGCACACACGACGTCGAGGCTTACTACGCAATGATCAATCACCCGTTCGCGGTCGCCGGAAATCGGGTCCGCATCGCCGGCGGCGCCAGGGTCGAACACTCGAAGCAGCTGGTGGAAGCCATTCAGCGCGAGGGCGATCAGGAGCCGGTCATCTCCGAGATCGACAAGACGGACGTGCTCCCTTCCATCAACCTGACCTACATGCCGACGGAGTGGACCAACGTGAGGCTCGGGTACTTCGTGTCGGTCAACCGGCCGGAGCTCAGGGAGATAGCGGCAATCAAGTACCGTGATTTCAACGAGGACAACACGGTCCAGGGCAATCCGGACCTCAAGCGTTCGGTCATCCAGAACTTCGACCTGAGACTGGAGGCATTCCCAGGCTCGGACGAGGTGTTGGCAGTCAGCTACTTCTACAAGGAGATACAGAACGCCATTGAGGAGAAGCTGATACCGTCCTCCGACTACAGGCACATCCGCACCTGGTTCAACTCCGACTGGGGTCACAACCACGGGCTCGAACTCGAGATCAGGAAGTCGCTCGGCTTCCTCGGGAACTGGCTCGAGGACGTCACCGCATCGGGCAACTACACGCGCGCTTTCTCGTCGGTCGAGTACCTCTACGAGTGGCGATGGCAGGACGACGAGGGCGATTGGCACACGAGCAGAGAGATCCGGACGCGTCCGCTCCAGGGGCAGGCGCCCTGGACCATCAACCTCGGGCTCAGGTACGAGAATGCCGAAACCGGGACCTCGGTCACGGTGCTCTACAACAAGATCGCAAGGAGGCTGGACAAGGTCACGCTTGACCAGGAGGACAATCTCTGGGAGGAGCCCAGAGACCTGCTGGACTTCGCAGTGACACAGAAGCTCTTCCACGTCCTGCAGCTCAAGCTGACGGGCAAGAACCTCCTGGAGGCCGAGAAGCTCATCACTCTCGGCGACCACGCCGCCGTCGACACGCGCGAGACGGAGGGCAGGTCGATCTCGCTTTCGCTCGGCCTCAGGCTCTAGACCGCTCCGAGGGCCCCGTCCCGACTCCCCGGGCCCCCACCAGCCCAAATGACAAACTCACACTGCCGCGACATTGAGCAAACTTCGATTCCGTAGAATGTGCCTCGTCGTCAGGTGGTTCATGTGGTCAGGATGTGGGCAACGTTGGTCCATTCAGAATACGAAAGGAGGATGTCGCCGGCGCACACGACAGGTGTGGGGGGACGTCGATGGCGCTCCCGAAGACAGCAGTGATCTGACGCAAGAGCGATCAAACGGGTGTTCGACATCAGGGAGGAAGGGAAATGATGAGAGCAGTTATGGGCGTTCTGCTGGTCCTGGCCATGGCGGCTGTCGCCGGAGCTGGTATTCCCAGTGCGGGTGATTCGTACGTGACGATGGACAATGGCGGGAAGGGTCTCACGACCTGCCCGGCCGGCGATGGACCCGCGTACGGATACATCACGGTGACCGCGCTTCGCGCCAACCTGACCCCGATTGTGGGGATCCCGGCCGGCAGCATCTTCTTCACGGTCACGGGCACCGGGAGCGGCAACGTCGCGATCAATGCCTATGACGCCGAGACAGACGTCAACGGGCAGTGCAGGTTCACCGCGCAGGGCACGGGTACTGTGCCGTACGGTTCGCTCAGCATCGCCGTGCAGATCTACACGGTCGTTCTCACGACGGCACCGGGCACGTTGTGGTGCAACACCTTCGACCTCGACGGCGACGGTGCGGTGACGCCCATTGACCTCAGTAACTTCGCCGGCAAGTACGAGACGGTGAGCGAAGATTGCGACTTCGACTGGAGTGGCGGCATCGTGAACCCGATCGACCTGAGCGTGTTCGCCGCTCACTACGAGCACTAGGGACTTTCTGAGGAACAACCGTAAGGAGGGAAGTTCAATGAGATCTGGCATCAAGACATGCATCCTGGCACTGCTCATAGTGACCACGGTGTTCAGCGTTCAGGCGTCGGCCGGCTGGAAGCCGCAGGTCGTTCTAGGCCCCGGCACGGGTCCAGCCCACGCCGAGGAGCCCTATTACCAGACCTGGCACCGCACGCTGTCCGCGGACACACTCTACATCCTCACGGGCTTCTACTACGTCGACTCACTCTACACCATGACAATCGAGCCAGGCACGGTCGTCATGGGCGACAGCACCGCCACGCTCGTCGTTAAGCGCGGTGCCGATATCCACGCGCGGGGCACGGCGGAACGGCCCATCGTCTTCACGAGCATGAAGGACCCTGGATACCGCGATGCCGGTGACTGGGGTGGCGTCATCATTCTCGGTAACGCGCCCGTGAACCGCGTCAACCCCGTCATCGAGGGCGGCCTCCTTGACGGCTACTTCGGCGGCAACGACCCGCTCGATGACTCCGGCGAGTTCTACTACTGCCGCATCGAGTTCCCGGGCCACCGCATCGTTGAGGGCAACGAGGTCAACGGCCTGACGATGGGTGGTGTCGGCAGCGAGACCGAGATTCACCATGTCCAGGTCAGCTACTCGAACGATGACAGTTACGAGTGGTTCGGCGGCAACTGTGACAGTGACTATCTGGTAGTCCTGGGCGGTCTCGATGACGTGTTCGACTGCGATTACGGGCACGACGGCAGGCACCAGTTCTGCTTCTGCCTGCGCGACCCGGAATACTCCGACGCAGAGGGCCAGGCCAACGGGTTCGAGTGCGACAGCTACAGGCCGTCCGGTCTGAACCCTCCGATCACGAATCCGACGTTCGCGAACGTCACGATGATCGGCCCCGAGTATAACGACGCCATGGTCGGCAACCTCCCACCGGGGCACGCCTTCGAGTACGGCGCGGTCATCCGCCGTGCGGCCAGGACGAGCGTCTTCAATTCGGTCATCATGGGCTTCCCGTGGGGCCTGAGCATCCGCGACCAGGAATGCATCGACGCGGCCAACGTCGACCAGCTCAATTTCCACTACACCAGTACACAGGCGAGCAGCATGCCCGATGCCATCTCGGTACACGACGATGCCCGTTGGTCCGGCGTGACGGACTGGTTCAACAGCGAGGACGGCGCGGTTGCGGCGCACTCGCAGATACGCCTGCCGGGCACGGTCGGCCTCGAGGACATGAGCGACTTCAACAACCCCGATCCGCGTCCGATGCTGACGTCCGAACTCGTGACCACGCCGGCAGACTGGGCACATGCCGAGGTCTCGGGCGGCTACTTCGCACCGGTCGCGTATCGCGGAGCGTTCGCTCCCACGATTCCGATGAGCGAGCAGTGGACGGCCGGGTGGACGAACTTCGACCCGCAGTGGACCGACTACGACGCCGACATGACCGGCATAGGCGATGCGGTCGTCGAGGGTCGTTCCATGTCGCAGAACTACCCGAACCCCTTTAACCCGGTCACGAAGATCGCCTACCGCGTTCGTCAGGCCGGTCCGGTGACCATCAAGATCCACAGTGCCTCCGGCAGGGTCGTTCGCACGCTGCTCGACACCGAGCTCGACGCGGGCGCGAGCGGCGTCGTGATCTGGGACGGAACCGACGACGCGGGTGACAAGTGCGCCAGCGGCGTCTACTTCTACAGCATCGACACGCTCGAGGGTTCCGAGAACCACAAGATGGTCATGATGAAGTAGACAGAGAGCAGAGGGACTTCCCGCGCGCGAGATCAGAAGGGGCCTTGCGTGTCGGGGTAGACCAGGGGGCCGGTTCACCGGCCCCCTGTGTGCGTACGTCTCACGCTCTGCATCGCCACACGGCACGGCCCTCAGAGCCGCGTGTCGCGCGTACGCAAAGAAGCCCAGACCTTCGGTCCGGGCTTCCCGCCGGGTGCGGGGCGCCGGCCTTTGCTTTTATCCCATGCAGGGTGTCTAGGGGCGCCTCACGCAACCAGTACCGGTATTCTATGAACCGTCGTCCGACGGACTCGTGTGCCTGACTATCTCCCCCTCCACCAGGTAGATGACGTCTTCCGCGATGTTCGTCGCGTGGTCGGCGATGCGCTCGAGGTTCTGGGAGACGCGCTGGAGCCTGATGAGCCCCTCCATCTTCTCGGGAGTCTCGCGAATCGCCGCCCGGATCTCCTGGTACATCAGACGGTCCATGGCATCCACCTCATCGTCCGCCACACGCACCCCCCGCGCGATTGTGGCGTCCTTCTCCATGAGAGCATCCAGGCTTTCGCGAAGCATCTGACGGACCTTGCCTGCCATCCCCAGGAGATCGTACGGAACCTCGCTGGGGCCGTCGCCGGCCAGATACCGCCCCTGCTTCGCTATGCCCGCGGCCAGATCCCCGATGCGCTCGAGGTCGCTGGTAACCTTGAGGACGGCAATGATGAATCTGAGATCGTGTGCGACCGGCTGGTGGAGCGCCAGCGCTTTGAGACATTCCTCTTCGATATCGACCTCCATGAGGTCGATATCGGGATCAGAATCGATGACGGCCTGCGCCAGCTCGCCGTCTCGTTCGTGCGCGGCCCTCACGGCCCTGCCGACGTTTTCCTCTACGTGCGCCCCGAGAGAGGAGATCATCTTCTTGAGTTTGTCGATCTCTCGCTGCAGAAACACTGACATATCAGCTCCTAGCCAAACCGCCCGGTGATGTAGTCCTCGGTCTCCTTCTCGACGGGATTCGTGAATATCTGCTTCGTCGCTCCGAACTCGATGATGTAGCCCTTGTAGAAGAAGGCGGTGAAGTCGGAGACTCGAGCGGCCTGCTGCATGTTGTGAGTCACGAGCACGACGGTGTAGTTGTCGCGAAGCGTCTGTATCAGGGCGATGCAGAGCCGCTGTTGCTGACCTCCCGACAGAGCGTTGGCGGGCTCACCCAGCTTGTCCTTCACCTCGTCCCAGAGCGCGCCTCTCTTGAGAGCGTCCTCCACTCGATCGGACAGCTCGGTCCTGGGAATGGTGTCGGCCTCTGGAATATCATCCCCACGCGCTTGCGCAGATCGATGAGGTCCACGCTGGACGACAGGATGTTCTTCCCATCTATGACGACCTGCCCCTCCGCGCGGTGCGTCCGGTAGAGCTCGTAGATGCGGTTGTAGACGCGGATGTGCGTCGACTTGCCGCACCCGGACGGTCCGATGATCGCCGTCACGCGCTTCTCGGGAATATCGATGTTGTTGTCGAAGAGCGCCTGCTGTCCGCCGTAGTAGAAGTTCAGGTTGCGCACCGACACTTTGCTCGACAGAGAGCTTGCCTCTTCGGCGTCGCCCGCGCGGTTCATCGCAACCTCTGAGGGCGGCTTGACGAGCGCGGACCTCCGATCCGGAGGTGTGTTTCTGGGCAAAGAGCGCTCCTCTTTTGTTACGTCCCGGGTTTCCGTCTCGATCACCTTGACCACGTCCGGCTCTTCCTGTCCCTGAGGGTGAACCTCGAGAGAATCGTCACGATGAGAATGCCGACGGTGATGAGGAGCGACGCGCCCCAGGCTTTCTGCTGCCAGTCGGCGTACGGTGACATAGCGTAGTTGAATATCGTTACGGTCAGATTGGCGGTCGGTTCGTTTATCGTCTCGGGCCAGTAGAAGCTGTTGAGGGCCGTGAAGAGCAACGGGGCGGTCTCGCCGCTCACCCTGGCGACCGCCAGCAGTATACCAGTGACCAGCCCCGTCTTGGCTGCCCGGAATACCACGGTCAGTGTTGCCCGCCATCTGGGCGCGCCGAGGGCCAGAGCGGATTCGCGAAGCTCGTCCGGGACGAGGTTGAGCATGTCCTCGGTGGTCCGAAGCACGACGGGGAGCATCAGTATCGCAAGGGCAACGCCGCCGGCCCAACCCGAGAAGTGCCCCGTCCTAAGGACTATCAGTGCGTAGACGAAGATGCCGACGATGATGGACGGTGTGCCCATGAGCAAGTTGGTCGTGAACCGCACGGCCGTGGCCAGCTTGCTCGTAGTGCCGAACTCCGCGAGGTAGATGCCGGCCAGGAGACCCACCGGCGTTCCGATTGCGGTCGCCATCACCGTCATCAGCAGAGTGCCCACGATCGCGTTGGCCAGGCCACCGCCCTCCATGCCGGGAGGCGTGGGAAGCTGTGTGAAGAAATCCAGGTTGAGAGCGCCCGCTCCCCTGGAAATGACCTCCCACAGGATCCACGCGAGGACAGCGATGCCGAGAAGAGCCGCCGGGACCATGACGACCCGAGCTGCCCTGTCGGCCACCTTCCGTTGAGTGCGTGAACGGAGTCTCAACTGGTGGACTCCCCCCTGGTCCTCACCGCGCAGCGTTTCACCTGCTGCCCGCTTCCTGTCGTTGCATTCTGGAGACCCAGAAATGGGCCAGCGTCTGGAAGAGCAGCGTCAGCCCGAACAGCACGAGAGCAAGTTCGAAGAGCGAACTCAGGTAGATGGGCTCGGACGCCTCGTTGAATTCGTTCGCCAGGCTCGAGGCGATGGTGTTGCCGGCGTCGAAGAGCGAGGACGAGATCCTGTGACTGTTGCCTATGACGAACGTGACGGCCATCGTCTCCCCGAGCGCCCGTCCGAACCCCAGGAACACCGCGCCAACGATACCGCGACGCCCGTACTTGAGCGCGATGTGCCTGGTCGCCTCCCACATCGTCGCCCCGACACCGTGCGCAGACTCCTTCAGAACAGGCGGCACCATCTGAAGAACGTCTCTCGTCACCGCGGTGATGAAGGGCAGGACCATGAGCGTCAATATGAGCCCCGCGGTCAGCATACCTATGCCCATCGGAGGTCCCTGGAACAGTGGAAGGAACCCGAACCACCTGCCCAACCACGGTTGCACGTGCTCCTGCATGAGGGCGGCGAAGACGAAGAGGCCCCACATGCCGTAGATAATGGACGGGACAGCGGCGAGAAGCTCGATGCCCCCGCCGACTATCTTGCTCACTCGGGGATGGGCCACCTCTACCAGATATATCGCGATGATCAGACTCAGCGGCACGGCAAGCAGCATTGCGATCGCTGTCGACACAACGGTGCCAAAGATGCTGCTTGCTGCGCCGAACTCGCCGGCCCCGGGATTCCAGGCGTCCGACGTGAGAAACCCGAAGCCGAACTCTCTCATCGACATCCCCGAGTTCCTGAGGAGCTCGAAGAGGATGCCTCCCATCAACACGATGACGACGAGCGCGCAGGACGCCGTCAGAATCCTGAAGATCCTATCGACCCTGCGCTGTCTCGTCGTCTCGTTCATGCGTTCCTACCTCCGTGCACGCC
>JALGZG010000375.1 GCA_025782345.1 bacterium
CGCCGCTGACGACCTGCGCGATCGCCGACAGAGCCCAGAGATGAAGGCCGCGCTCGTCCCCCGTCCCGACCAGAACAAACGCGACGTGGACCAGGGGCTTCCCCTCGGCCAGCGTGATCCCCTCCCGTGAGCGAGCCAGGAGGACGCCGAAGGCGCTTTCACCTTCGATGACCACATGCGGAACGGCCAGGCCGGGCGCCAGCACGGTGCTGCTCTCGCGCTCCCTGGCGAGGAGAGCCTCCAGAAGAACCGGCTGGCTCACGCCGACTCGAGGCGCCAGTGCGCTCGAGACGAGGTCGAAGAACTCGTCGCACGTCATGGCGCCGTCGATATCGAGGACTATGCTGTCCCCGTCTCGCTCGCGGATGATGTCCTTCAGTTCCTCCTCCAGCGATCCCGTTACGAGTTCCTTCGCCGCAATCCTGTGAATGACGTGAAGCAGGGCAGATTCTCGGCTCGGCCTTGTTCGCCCGTAGAACCAGTAGACACAGAACGCGGCAATGACGAGCAGCGCGACCGTGGCGAAGGAGCCTTCGCCCATCTCCAGCACAACGAACAGAATGCCCACGACGCCGGCTATCTGCATCCATGGATAGCCGGGCGCGTGGAAGCGGGGGCGGTAATTCTGGAGGCCGCTCTCTCTCAGGACAATGACCGCCGTGTTCGCGAGAACGTACGTCACCATGAACACGACGGAGGCCGCCTGGACCAGCGTGTCCAGCCTCACGAGAAGGGCGGCGGCCACGAGACCTCCGGTGACCATGAGAGAAACGTGTGGGGTCCCGAATCTCGCCCCGACCCTGCCCAGCGGTTCCGGCACCAGACCGTCGCGGCCGAGCGCGAGCAGATACCGAGAGGCCGCCATGATGCCGCCGTTCGCCGTCGTGAGGAACGCCAGAACCGCGGCGATGATGAGCGCCGTTCTGCCGCCGGCACCCATGAACGCGGCCGCCCCGTCGGATATCGGCGTCAGCGACCCGTCAAGAACTTCGGAGCTCAGCACGCCGCTTGTGACGAAGACAATGAGGACATACGCGACACCGGTGATCACGAGCGACATGATCATGGCGAGCGGGATGACCCTCCCCGGGTCCTCGACTTCCTCCGCGATGCTCGCGACCTTCAGGAGGCCGCCGTACGACACGAACACGAAGCCGGCCGTCGCGAACACCGCCCGGAACCCACCGGGCGCAAACGGCTGAAGATTCTGGATGTCGACTGCTGGGAGACCCCGAAAGACGTACAGGGCCAGGAGCGCGAGCAACACAAACACGAGGCCGACCTGGAGCCGCGCCGCTTCCCTGACACCGATCACGTTCATCCCGACGAAGAAGACGCAGAACACGGCGCCGACCAAGCGTGGGTCGACCGGGAGAACGAACTGGGCAAGGGCGGCCAACCCCACGAGCGCGAACGCGCTCTTGAGCGAGAGGGAGAACCAGGTGAGCAACCCGGCGACGGTCCCGGCGGCCACGCCCATGCTACGCGATACGAAGAAGTAGTCGGCCCCGGCCTTTGGCATGGCGGTCGTGAGTTCGGCCATGCTCAGGAGCCCGGTCGCAGCAAGGAGCCCGGCCAGGAAGTAGGATACGATGACCGCGGGTCCCGCGCGCGCGTGCGCGAGTCCGGGCAGCACGAACAGGCCGGAGCTGATCATCGCTCCCGTCGCTATGCTGAAGACGTGGACCAGACGGAGATTCTTCTTGAGCGCCATGTTTCCTCCCACGTTCCGCCGATTCGCACGCGTCCGCCAACACGGGGGCCAAGAAAACGGGCCGAAGCCCACCTCCCTCGGTGGTCCATCGGCCCTCACTCCCGAAACCGCACTCCTCGCAGGAGGAGCCCGGACGGGCTTGGTCGCCTTCGTCTGGCACTGCGGACGGTCCAACTCCTGCCGTCCGTGCTCACGCACAATCCCCTCGGCCGGGCTCGACTCCGGACGTCGCCCCGCGACCGCTGCGCCGTGCCACGTTCACCATACTGCCGACACTCCGCCGGCAAGTCAAGCCACGAAAACAGATGGGCGAAACAAACGCTCCCACCCGCGGAACGACGGCTCCCGCCTGCGGTACGACGGCTCCCGCCGGCGCGATCCCCTAGAGCTCAGCTCTTCTCGGGCCCCCCGAGAAGAGTGAATATGACTATTCTCTCTCCGGTGACCGTGCTTATGTCCGTGTGGATACTTTCCACCCTGCTGCCGGTAATCTTCTCGATCGCCGCCTCAAGGAGCGGACGCCCCACCTCGATGAGCTCTCTGCGCACGCGCTTGATGAGATCCCGACCCTTGGCCGGCTCGGAGCTTCCGATGAGCTTGAGCTCCGCCTGCGTGAGAACGCCCCGGAGTCGCACGATGACGAGATTGTCAACGAGATAGACTCTGGCGTCCTTCGGGCCGCGCCCCATGTACTCCTTCTCGAACTTGATCAGAGCCTCGGCGATCGCCGCCCGGATCAGACCTTCGTTCTCTTCGCCCATGCGGGTTTCCACTCCTGCGTGACTCGGGCACGCCGGTCGTTACCGACCCTTCCGAGACCCCGATCGATCAGCGTCTCAACGAGTATAGCATTCGTGCTCTGCGAGGCCAACCACAGAGCCTGGGCAGCCGGGCATGTCCCCTCCATCCTCGTCGACCTCACCGGCGCCGGAGCGGCAGCATACGAGCATGTCCCGTGCGGAGCGGGGGTCAAGAATCAGGGCTCCCCGTGCGCCGTTGACAACGTGCCTAGGCCGCGATAGGCTCGAGTCGCACGACTCCTGACTTGAGGAGAACGGGAGAACCGGATGGCGAACGAGGGGCTTGATGTCAGCTACTGGGAGGACGTCTGGGAAGCCGTCAGCATCCCGCAGGAGAGAAGAGCAGAGGATATCCACGAGATTCACCGCGCTCTCTCGAGGATCCTACCAACGGGCGAACTCGAGCTGATAGAGATCGGATGTGCTCCCGGGTCCTGGCTCGTCTATTTCCACAAGTACTTCGGCTATTCCGCCAGTGGGATTGAGCTGGCAAAAAGAGCGTGTGAAAAGACTATTGAGAACTTGAGCGTCCAGAACATCCCGGGGGAGATATTCCACCGTGACTTCTTCGAGTTCGAGCATGAGCCCTATGATGTCGTCTTCTCTGCAGGTTTCATTGAGCACTTCAAAGACGTGGAGCCTGTCATTCAGAGAATCGTTGATCTCTGTGTTTACAAGGGCGGCTTGGTCATCACGATAATCCCGAGTATGCAAGGAATCAACAGGTGGATATCCAAGACGTTCCGTCCTCACGTTGCAGCGGGGCATTTCCCTATCAACAGAAGGGAACTCAAGGAATACCATGAGCGGTGTGGATTGGAGACGCGCTACTGCGACTACGTTGGGTCACTTCGTATCCTCACCCCAATCGCCAAGAACAAGTTCTCCAAAGAGCACCCATCAGTCAGCGCGATACTGAATCTGCCGTTTCGTACCTGGAATCGTGTTGTCAGCGTGCTCACTAGAGGAATCGGGCGATACCCGAAGGTGCAGTTTCTGACAGAGAGCATCATCTACATTGGGGAGAAGTGACTACGGACCTCCGTCTGCGACATTCGACTCGAGGCTGTGCGAACGTGGGGATGCCGTGCGGTGCAGCGCTCGCTGCTCTGGCGGCCGTGTTGGCGGCTGCGCTTGCGCTGTCGGGCTGCTCGAGCTCGAACCCGGCGGAACCCTCGCCCGCCCGATCGTACCTGGTCGACCTGACGGGCGCCGGCGACTTCCTGACCATCCAGGAGGGCCTGAACGCTGCGTCCGACGGCGACACGGTCTTTGTCGCGCCCGGCGTGTACACGGGCCCTGGCAACAAGGACCTGAACTTCGGAGGCGTGAGCACCGTCCTCAGAGGAATCGCGTCGCGCGATGAGACTGTCATTGACTGTGAGGGCTCGGGCCGCGGCTTCTACATCGGCGCGAGCGCGGCCCCGGTCATCGAGAACCTGATGGTGACGAACGGCGACACGATCCGGGGTGGGGGCATGTACCTGGAGGGCACGTCCCCCACGCTCCGGAACGTGCGGTTCGTCGCTAACACCGCAATCGACGGAGGAGGTGGTCTCTACTCCCGCAACGGGTCGCCCACTCTCGAAGACGTCCTGTTCGACGACAACACGGGGACCCTCCAAGGCGGAGGCATGCTCTGCGTCAACTCGTCCGCGTCGCTCACCGACGTCGTGTTCTTCCAGAACAACGCGCAGGGCTCGGGAGGCGGCATGGCCTGTGTGTTCTCCTCGCCTTCTGTAACTGGGACCATCTTCCGCAGGAACTCGGCTGAACTCGGCGGCGCTCTCTACTGCGGCGACTCTCACCCGAGCGTCACCTCGTGCACCTTCGTTGATAACGAGGGCGCCCAGGGTGGCAGCATCTACTGCAGGGACGGGTCCGCTCCGGCGATAAGGCGCACGATCATCGCGTACAGCAGGCCGGGGGAAGCGCTCTACTGCGACAACAGCGTGCCCTACACGGCGCTCTCGTGCATCTTCGCGAACGGGGAGCTGAACGAGCTCTGCGGCACCTACACCAACATCCTCTACGTCGACCCGCTCTTCTGCGACCTAGAGTGGGGAGACCTCACGCTCGCCGGCGACTCACAGTGCCTGCCTGC
>JALGZG010000263.1 GCA_025782345.1 bacterium
CGGGCTACGACACCGCCGTCGAGTGGGCGAAGAAGAACGACATCAGGATCCCGATGCTGGATTGAGGACGTCGCATCCAGGGGGATTGAAAGCTCGCGTTCAACAAGCCGCGGTCGGGAGGCAACGAACCACGTGACCGATCTCATCATCAGGAACATAGGGCAGCTGATCACCATGGACGGGACGGATGGCCCGCGCAGGGGGCCTTCGATGCGTGAACTCGGGCTGGTCGAGGGGGGCGCGGTGGCCGCTGCTTCCGGCCGCGTGCTCGCCGCGGGGCTCGAGTCCTCTGTTATGACCTCGGTCGAGACGGGGCCGGGCACGACCGTCGTCGACGCCGACGGCGGCGTTGTTACGCCGGGGCTTGTCGATCCTCACACGCACGCTGTTTTCGCCGCGACGCGTGAGGGTGAGTTCGCCATGCGTGTCGAGGGCGCGAGTTACGAGGAGATCGCTGAGGCCGGTGGGGGCATTCGTTCCAGCGTGCGTTCTCTACGCGCCGCTTCCCCGGACCTGCTCAGGGAGAACGGGCGGACCACGCTCGATCGGATGCTCGAGTACGGGACGACCACGTCAAGAGCGGCTACGGCCTCTCTCTCGAATCCGAGCTCAAGATGCTGCGCGTGACCTCAGAACTTGTGGACACGCACGTGGTCGACATCGTCCCGACCTTCCTGGGCGCACACGAGTTCCCCGACGAGTGGCGTGACGATCGGGAGGGCTACGTCGATCACCTGATCGATGACATGATGCCCGCCGTCGCGGCCGAGAAACTCGCCCGATTCTGCGACGTCTTCTGTGAGGAGGGCGTGTTTACCGTCGAACAGTCCCGCCGCGTCCTCACCGCGGCGCGCGCGCACGGAATGGAACCGAAGCTCCATGCCGACGAGCTGCACGCGGCAGGTGGAGGCGAGCTGGCGGCCGAACTCAAGGCAGCGTCCGCGGACCATCTGGTATGCGTGTCGGACGACGGCATCGCCGCGCTGGCCGCGTCCGGTGTCGTGGCCGTGCTTCTGCCGGGGACCACGCTGTCGCTTGGGTCTTCGGGGTTCGCGCCCGCCAGGAAGATGATAGAAGCCGGCGTGCCGGTCGCGCTCGCGACCGACTGCAATCCCGGCAGTTCAATGACCGAGTCCATGCAGATCATCCTTGCGCTTGCGTCAATGATGCTCCGCATGACGCCGGAGGAGGCGCTCGTCGCCGCAACCGTGAACGCGGCGGCCGCCCTCCGTGCTGCGGACGTCCTGGGGAGCCTGGCGCCGGGTCGACAGTGCGACGCGGTGATCTGGGAAGTCGACGACTACAGGGCCATTCCGTACCATTATGGCGTCAACCTCGTCGCGGCGGTCGTGAAGCGGGGGGAGATGGTCGTCTCTCGCGGCGCAGGCGCGACCTGAGACCTGAGCGGCAGGCCTGAGACCTGAGCGGCAGGCCGGAGACCTGAATTCTCTTCAGGAGGTGCGAATGAAGCTGGTGGAGTGCGTTCCGAATTTCAGCGAGGGCAGGCGGCCCGATGTGCTGGACGCGATCGTGGGTGAGATGACGGCCGTCGACGGCGTGAGGCTTCTCGACAGGGAGATGGACGCCGACCACAACAGGGCGGTGGTGACGATAGTCGGCGAGCCTGAGGCCGTGCTGGAGGGGGTCTTCCGCGGGATGGCAAAGGCGAAGGATGTGATCGACCTGACCACGCATGAGGGAGAGCACCCGCGCATGGGGGCGACCGACGTCGTGCCGTTCGTGCCGGTCAACGGTGTCACGATGGACGACTGCGTCGAACTCGCCAGACGTCTCGGGGAACGCGTGGGCAAGGAACTCGAGATCCCGGTCTTTCTGTATGAGTCGGCCGCCACGCGGCCGGAGCGGCAGAACCTAGCGAAGGTGCGGAAGGGGCAGTTCGAGGGGCTGCGCGAGGAGATAGGGACGAACCCCAAGCGCGAGCCTGACTTCGGTCCGAACAAGATTCACCCCACTGCGGGCGCCACCGCGATAGGCGCGAGGCCGTTTCTGGTCGCCTACAACATCAACCTGGGCACGACCGATCTCTCCGTCGCGAAGGCCATAGCCAAGGCCATTCGGCACTCGAGCGGGGGCTTAAGGCACGTCAAGGCGATGGGATTCGCAATCAAGGACCGCAACATCGTCCAGGTTTCGATCAACATGGTCAACTTCAAGGGGACGCCGCTGTTCCGTGCGTTCGAGATGGTCAGGAGTGAGGCCGAGCGGTATGGAGTGCCGGTCATAGGCAGCGAGGTGGTCGGGCTGGTGCCCGCCGACGCGCTGATCGACTGCGCTGAATTCTACCTGAGACTTGAGGACTTCCAGAGGGACCAGGTGCTTGAGAACCGCCTTTCGGAAGACGGGAGCGACGAATGACCGATCTGAGCGAATTCCTGGGAGAGCTGGCGTCTGATTCGCCGACGCCGGGCGGCGGGAGTGTGGCCGCGCTGTGCGGCGCGCTCGGGGCCGCGCTGAACTCAATGGTGGCCAATCTGACCATCGGGAAGAAGAAGTATGCGGACGTCGAGAAGGAGATGAAGGTGACGCTCGCCGGTGCGGAGACGCTGCGGCTTGAGCTCACCCAGATGATCGATGAGGACGCCGCCGCGTTCAACAAGTTCATGGCGGCGCTCAAGATGCCGAAGGAGACCGAGGCGGACAAGGCGTCGCGGAAGACCGCTCTTCAGCAGACACTGGTGGACGCGGCCACCGTCCCGCTGGCCGTGATGGAGATGTGCGTGGGCGTGATCCAGCTGGCTAAGCCCGTCGCGGAGCACGGGAACGTGAACGCGGTGTCCGACGCAGGCGTCGCGGCCCTCGTTGCGCGAGCCGGCGTGCACGCGGCGGGGCTGAACGTCCGGATAAACGTCGGAGGCATCCGGGCGGAGGAGCACCAGGAGTTCGCGAGCAAGGCCGCGGCCGCGATCACCGATCTCGGCAGGGAAGCCGACCTCGCCTGTGAGGAGGTCATGAAGATCGTGCTCGCGAAGATCTCCTAGAGAGGGGAGGACTCACCTTGCGACGTTCGACACTGCGGCCGCAGGCCGTGCTTCTGGCGACTGCTCTTGCCGTGGCCACGCTGTTCGCCTCCGGCTGTTCGCGCCGCGCGCCCGAGGGCGAGCCGGTCTCGGACGAGACCCAGGTGACCTACTCCACGGACGAGCGGCCGATGAGCTCGCTCGACCTGGTGGACGCGGCGGTCAGATCCGGAGCTCTGGAGTATTCGACCGGGCTTCTGTACAAGGTCTACGCGATGTTCGATCCCAACAGTCTTCCTCCTGAGTACGAGAGCGCCGTGCCGTCCAAGTGCGGGACGCCGCTGATCATGGAGGTGCAGCGCAACTGGAATCTGATCTCGCCGGACGATCGGGCCGAGATCTCGCAGTACATAGAGCCCATCGGCATGCCTGGCGAAACGGGCACTCAGCTGGACGACGTCACACCGGACCGTCTCGAACATGAGAGAGAAAAACTCGACTGATTCCGGTAGCTCGGCGCGAGCGCTCTGGACCTCGGAGACGGCCGCTACGGCCATCTTCGTCGCCCTGGCGGCCGCGCTGGGGTTCCTTCTTCTGTCCGTGCCGAACGTCGAACTCGTGACGTTCACGGTCTTCGCATCGGGCGTGATCCTCGGACGCTGGCGCGGCGCGCTGGTCGGTGTGCTCGCGATGGCCATCTACTCCGGATTCAATCCGTACGGCTCGGGACTCGGCATCCCGACCATGTTCGCGGCCCAGCTCGCGGCCTCGGCGTTGGCCGGACTGATGGGTGGCATCACGGCTCCCCTGTGGCGAGGCCGCGCCGCCGAGAGAGCCCCGATCCCGGGAGAGCGGCTCGACGCGCCCTCGACCGACCGCGCTGTCGCCGGTTGGCGGGGCCTGCCGCTGGTCGCCGGTGGAATGGGACTCGCCCTGACCGCCGTATACCAGGTCGCCGTCATAGTAGGCCTGGCAGTGCTGAGTCCTGAGTTCCGCACTGGAGCGCTTGCCGTGCTCCTCTCGAACGCCCTTTTCTCCAGCGTGCATCTTGTGTCGAACACGATCGTGTTCGCGGTGCTGGCGCCGACCGTTCTCCCGAAGCCCGAGCGCTCCCGAAGCCTACGGGGGGAACGGATGACACTCCGCGCGCACTTCGGACCTCCCGTTGCTCTTGCCACGTCCGTGATCGTCCTCCTGCTCATTGCGCCCGCGACCGCTCTCGCCGAGGGGGCGGGTGTTGAGTCCGATACGCCGTCCCCACCCGACTCGTCGGCGTTCGTCCAGGAAGAGCCTGCGCAGGTGAAGGCGCCGGCGCGTGGTGGTGACATCAGGCGCGTACGCGCCTCGGGCGCGGTCGCGGCAGTGGCTCCGCCACCAGGCGTAAGATGCGTCGGAAGCGGGTGGGACGGACATCGTGTGTCACTCGCGCGCGGAGCGGTCCCCGCTGCGCTGACCGAGGTGACGCTGCGCGGCCGCCCCGCCGGCGATTGGGTCGACGGAGGTCTCGATCTTCTGGCCGCCTCCTCTCCGGCCGCCGGCGTCGTTCTGACCCCGAACGGCCCTGACCTCTCGGTCTGGCCCGTCTACACGGCGGAGTGGCCCGGTGTTCTCCTGGGCGGTACGGCGCCGCTCGTGATCGACCAGAGGCCGCTGCGTCGCCCCGGGACGGCTCCGTTCTCGCGGCTGACGGTGGCGTCCGGGTCCTTCGGGCGGTCGCTTCTTGCGGCCGAGTTCGGCCGGCATTTCAGCGGCGGCAGTGCCGTAACCTGTTTCTTCGAGGCGGAGGACGGCCGGGCTCCGTCGGTCGGAGGAGGCTACGGCTTCGACCGCGCCGGCGGCTCGGTGCTCCTGCCCGTTCGGGACGGGTGGGTGGCCGAACTCGGGGGAACGAGAACGTCGTTGGACCGTTCGCGGCCCGCCCCGGACGCTGCGCTTCCCTCGCTCTCGAGAGAGTATGTTCGCACCGACCTCTTCGTTCGGGGTTCCACGGGGGATACGCACGTGGAGTTCTTCCACACGCAGTCGTGGCTGGAGTGCGGCTCGCCCGGTCCCGAGGCCAGGGCGGAGCTCGACGGGCTGTCGGCCCGCGTCTCCGACCTCGGTCCGGTCGATGTGGTCACGGTTATGCTCGAGCGCCGCGAGGTGACGGGGGCGCTCATGTCGGAGACGCAGGAGGCCGTGAGCTTCAGGGCGGATGTTGCGGAGGGATACCGGCTGGGCCCGAACTCGCTCTCGGTCACGGCGGGGGTGCATGCGCTGGGCAACCACGTCCTCCCGCGGGCGGGCGCCGTTCTCGCAGGCGAGCGCTCTCGCCGCGACGCCTGGTCAATTGAGGCTTCACTCTGGGGGCGACATCCCACCGCTCTCGAGCTGGCGCTCGAGCCCAGGTTACTGCCGGGGCTCACAGGGACGGATGCGCTGGTCGGAGGAAACGCCCGGGTCGAGCCCGAGCTCGCGGCTTGCTTGAGCGCGACGTACCTACGACAGGATATCCTCGAGGGTGCGGGCGTTCGCGGTGAGATCCTGCGCGTGCTTGGTCCCATCGTCCTGGACGAGTACGCCGCCTCCTGCTTCGCCCCGGTCAACGTCGCGGACGAGGTCGGGGGAGCGCTGTCGGTCTGGGCGGCGGCGGGCGACACTTCGCTCCTGAGCGGAGCGCTCGACGTCTCCTTCGTCGGTCTGGATGCTGCGGGCGCGCTCAACGGCCTGACCCCGGTGCCGTACGTCTCAGCGGAGGCTAGCGGCTCGGTGCCCGTGTGGCTCTTCAAGGACTACTTGCGGACGCGCATCACGGCGTCGCTGGAGTGCGAATGGGGTCTGGCGCGCGGCCCCTGGTGCGGACTCGTGGACGACAGCCGCGCGTCGCTTTCGCTCATCGCCACGGGCTGCGCCGGCTCGGCGCGCTTCTTCGTCTCCGTGTCGGACGTGCTGTCGACCGATAGCGGACGCATCCCGGGCATGGAGCCCGGCGGGACCACGTTCGCCGCCGGCTTCTCGTGGCGCTTCATCGACTGATACCCTCCCCGCGGCCCCTCCTGCCCCGATGGCGTAGCTCCCTCAACTTTGATTTGCATTGCGTTTTGCAATCCGTTAGATTCTAGGTTCCGGGAGGGGAGGATGGGATGAGGGGCGTATTTACCCGCGAGGAGCGGGTGGTCGTGCTGTTCCTGGCGGTGTCGCTTCTGGTCGGGTCGGCCGTGGTGGGGGCGAGGAGAGTGTTCCCCTCCTCCATTCCGGACTTCGGCGGGGCGTCCGGACAGCGCGGGCAGGCGTCTCCCGTTGGCGCGCTGCCGATGTGGCCGGTCGACATCAACACTGCAGGTGTGGACGACCTGGTTCGTCTGCCGGGTATCGGTCCGGTGCGGGCTTCTGAGATCGTGCGTCGGCGCGAGCTCAGGGGCGGATACTCCACGTTGGAAGAGCTGCTCGAGATCAAGGGCATCGGGCCCGTGACCCTTGATGGTCTCAGGGACAAGGCGACGGTGGGCGGGGGCACGGCGACGCCGCCCGACTCCAGCCGGACGACGGACGCATCCGGACCAGTCACGCGGGACGCGCGAGACGGGAGGGTTTTCTCGTGAGAGAGGGTTTCCCACGGACCAAGATGGTCATCATTGCCAGGCTTCTCATAGCCGCCGTCATCGTTCTGACCGCCCTGCTCGGTGGCTTGAGCGTAGCGCGTCCTGCCATCGTGATCCTCGGCGTCATCGCCGCCGCACTCACCGCCGTGTATCTTCTCTGGCACGCGGTGGGTGGTCGCCCCCACATGTTTCTGCTCGTGCAGTGCGCCGTGGACATCGTCTTCATAACGCTCGTGGCCTACTTCTCGGGCGGCCTCGGCAGCCCGTTCAAGCTCCTCTACTTCCTTCCGGTGATAGTCGCGGCCGGACGGCTCGGGCTGCGCCCGGGTCTGGCCGTGGCTGGGGGCGCCGTGGCCGGCCACGTCGTGCTGGCGCTGACGACCCGATCGTCCTGGGACTACCTGATGGAGTCGGGCGCGGTGGTGGAGATCGTCATAGTACTTCTCTCACTGCTTCTCGTCGCCCTGCTCGGGGGCCACCTCGCACGCAAGGCGGGGGAGAGCGAGGACCGACTGGAGGTGACGCGCTCGGAACTCGACACGGCGGAGCTCCGGATCGCCGACATCCTCGACGGCATCAGCAGCGGGCTCGCTCTCGTAGACAGCTCAGGGTTGGTCGCTCACCTGAACAGGGCGGGTGAGACAATCCTCGGGATCTCGGGAGCGGACTCGAGGGGTGCCGAGTACAGGATCGTGTTCGCCGACGTGCCCGCGTTCTGCGAGCGGATCGCCGCGGCCCTCGACGCCGGTCGTCCTGAGGCGCGGGTGGAGTTCTTCGTCAAACGAAAGGGCGGCGGCAGCACCCCCGTGGGTCTCTCTACCTCGATACTCAGGAGCGGTGAGGGGGAGGAAAGGGGGGTGATCGCCATCTTCCAGGACCTGACCAAGGTTCGTCAGATGGAAGAGCGGCTCCGGCACGAGGACCGCCTCTCCGCGCTGGGCGAGTTCGCGGCGGGCGTTGCACATGAGATACGGAACCCGCTCCATGCCATCAAAGGGTCGATAGACCTCCTCAAGGAGACCATCGAGCCCAAGGGTGACGAGGTCAAACTGATCGAGCTGGTCTCGCGCGAGGCCGACAGGCTCAACACGCTCCTTCAGAACGTGCTGCAGTACGGCAAGATGGAATCCGGCGAACGCGAGAGCGTGCGGTTCGACGCGCTCCTACGGGAGGTGGCCGAACTCGCCCGCCGGCATGCGGCGATGGCACCGACCACGGATCTCGTCGTCGAGGTGACGGACCAGGTCGAGGGGATGGTCAACGCGGAGCAGATACGACGCGCGCTCCTCAATCTCACCATCAACGCTCTCGAGGCCATCGAGGGCGAGGGGCGGGTCCGGCTGTCGCTCGTGCCGGAGGCGGAGTTCGCCGCACGTGGACTCACGGGCGGTTCGGGCTGTGGTGTCGCTCTGATCGTAGAGGACACCGGACACGGCATTCCGGCCGACAGGAAGAACGAGGTGTTCCAGCCGTTCAGGACCACGAAGAAGGGCGGGACGGGGCTGGGACTGGCCATAGTGGACAAGACCGTTCAGGCGCACGGTGGACGGATCGCGGTCGTAAGCGAGCCGGGCAAGGGTAGCAGGTTCATCATGTACCTGCCGGTCTGAAGGCCCCGGGGGATTCGGGCACATACAACCCGGAAGGAAGTGTCAGATGGCAGAAGGCAGGATACTCATCATCGACGATGAGGACAGCATCAGGGACTACCTCTCGATGATGCTCGAGCGCGAGGGCTACGAGGTCTCCGCGAGCGAGGACGGAGTCCTACGACGTCGTCATCACCGACATACAACTTCCGGGTATGAGCGGCCTGGACATCCTGACGACGCTCCGCGAGGCGGACCCCACGCTCCCGGTCATCATCATTACCGGGCACGCCTCGCAGGAGTCGGCGATCGAGGCGCTGAATATGGGCGCCTACTACTACCTCCTGAAGCCGGTGTCGAACGAGGAGCTGAAGCAGGTGGTGAGGACCGCCCTCGAAATGCGCCGGCTCAAGAACGAGAAGAACGACCTCGAGCGGGCGCTTCACCCGACGGACGAGAAGGAGATGGTGGGGGAGAGCGGGGGAATCGCGTCGGTGTTCGACCTCATCGACCGCGTGGCGAAGACGTCCAGCACGGTGCTGCTCCACGGTGAAAGCGGCACGGGGAAGGAGCTGGTCGCCCGGGCCATACACGCGCGCAGCGCCAGAGCCGGTAAGCGCTTCGTGTCCATCAACTGCGGCGCCCTTCCCGAGACGCTTCTCGAGAGCGAGCTCTTCGGGCACGTCAAGGGGTCCTTCACCGGGGCGATCAGGGACAAGCGCGGGCTCTTCGTCGTTGCGGAGGGAGGGACGTTCATGCTGGATGAGGTCAGTGAGACCTCGACCGCCATTCAGGTGAAGCTCCTCCGCGTGCTGCAGGAGCGCGAGGTGGTGCCCGTCGGTGGCACGAAGCCGGTCAAGGTCGACGTCCGCGTTATCGCGGCCACGAACGCCGACCTCGAGCGGTTGATCAAGGACGGCAGGTTCCGCCCGGACCTGTACTACAGGCTGAACGTGATACCCATCAGGATCCCGCCGCTCAGGGAGCGGAAGGAGGACATACCGCTTCTTGTCGAGCATTTCTTGAACAAATTCGCCGGTGGCGGCAAGCGTGTGTCTGATGACGCGATGGCAATCCTCTCGGGCTACGACTGGCCCGGGAACGTGAGGGAGCTCGAGAATATCATCGAGCGCGCGGTGATCCTCGAGGACGGTAACGATGTGACGGCCGAGAGCCTCAACGTGTCCATCTTCCCCGAGCGTCTGAGAACGCAGGCGCGCGCCGGTTCCGAGGGCGAACTCGGGGTCTCCGGCGTGACGCTGGAGGAACTCGAGCGGCGATACCTGCTGCAGACCCTCGAGGCGACCGGCTGGAAGAAGAAGAACGCGGCGGAGATCCTCGGGATCAACCCGTCAACTCTCTACCGGAAGCTTCAGCGCTACGGCATGGACGGGGGCGGCGAGGAAGATGAGTGACACTCGCGCCGATGGGGTCCGCTCGTGAGGGTGATAGCAGGTCGGCTGAGAGGGTTCCTTATTCGTGCGCCGGCAACAGGCGTGGTGCGCCCGACGTACGACCGCGTGCGTGAATCTGTGTTCTCTATTATAGAGCCGTTTCTTGACGGGGCCGCCGTGCTGGATCTCTTCGCCGGCTCCGGCAGCCTGGGGATCGAGAGCCTGTCCCGAGGCTCGAACCGCGCGACGTTCATCGAGATGGACAGACGTGTTCTGAGTGTGGTCAGGGAGAACGTGGAGCGCCTCGGCCTGGAGGAGCAGTGCAGGCTCATAGGGGGCGACGCGCTGGCCGTTCTTAAGCGAGCTGTGCCGGGCGGACCGTTCGACATCGTGTTCGTCGACCCGCCCTATTCGTCGGGTCTGGCCCCAAGGGCGCTCGAGCTTCTGGCGGCGGAGAGGCATCTCGCGGACGAGGCGATCGTCGTCGTCGAGCGCGCATCTTCCGACACTTCGCCTGCGGTTGTGGGGCGGCTCGGCCTGTTCAGATCCAAGAAATACGGTAGCACTGCTGTCGACTTCTACGAGACCCGGGCCTGAAAGCGCGGGCTAAGGAGGAGCAGACGTGAGGCGAGCGCTGTACCCAGGCACGTTCGATCCGGTGACGAACGGCCACCTCGATCTGATCAAGCGGGCGCTTAGGCTGTTCGACGGAGTGGTCGTCGCCGTCGGAACCGGGCGCGACAAGTCCACGATGTTCTCGGTCGACGAGAGGGTCGAGTTCCTGAGAGACGCGGTGAAGGATCTGGGGAACGTCGAGGTGATCCCCTTTGACGGGCTCCTCGTCGACACCGTCAACGAGACCGGAGCGGTCGCGATCATCCGGGGCCTAAGACAGGTCTCCGACTTCGAGTACGAGTTCCAGATGGCTCTGATGAACAGGCGCCTGGCACGGGACGTCGAGACCGTGTTCCTGATGCCGAGTCTGAGCTACATCTACCTGGATTCGACCGTCATGAAAGAAGTGGCTCTTCTGGGCGGCGACGTCGACGGGCTGGCGCCCGAGGCCGTCATTCGAGCGCTGAGCGAGAAGCGCGGGTCGCGCTAGCGAACTGCCTGAGCTTCCACCGGAACGGACGGGCGGCACCGGAGGCACATTGTCACCATCAGCAAGAGAGAACCGCCGGCCGGCGCTCGACCGGGCGACCGTCCGGGCGCTGTCCGGGGCGGCTGGAGGTTCGCTCTCCTTCGCTCTAGAGGACAGGATCTGCTACTCGTTCGACGCGACGGACCTGCACTCGCTCCCGGACGCGGTCATCTGGCCCCGGTCCACGAGCGAGGTGTCTGAGGTCGTCCGCGCGGCGGGCATCGCGTCGCTTCCCGTGACGGCGAGAGGGGCCGGAACCGGCTACACGGGTGGGAGTGTCCCCCTGGCCGGGGGCATCGTCCTGTCGTTCGAGAAGATGAACCGCGTGCTCGGGATCGACGTCGGCAGGAGAGTCGCCGTCGTTGAGCCGGGCGTAGTCAACAACGACCTCAGGGATGCGGCTGAGGCGGCCGGGCTCTATTACCCTCCTGACCCCGCGAGCCTCCTGGTCTCCACGATAGGCGGTAACATCGCGGAGGGCGCGGGAGGTCCCAGGACGGTCATGTACGGAACGACGCGGGACTACGTCGTCGGTCTCGAGCTCGTGCTCGCCGACAGCTCCGTCGTCTCGACGGGTCTCCTCGCGGGCAGCCGCGGTGTCTCATGGGACCCCGCGTCGCTCGTGGTCGCGTCTGAAGGCACGCTCGCCGTGGTGACGAAGGCGCTCCTGAGGTTGAGCGACAGACCCGAGAGCTATGCCACGTTCTGGGTGGAATTCCCATCACTCTCTCAGGCCGCGACGGCGGTCGCGGCCGTCACGGCCTCCGGACTGCCGGTGGCCGTGCTCGAGATACTGGACGGCGACACACTGGCGTGCGCTATGGAGTATGTCCGCGGGCAGAAACCGGACTCGGTGCCGGAAGGGGCTCTTCTCATCGAGCTCGAAGGTGAGAAGACGGCGGTGGCCGAGTCGACGGAGCGGCTTCGGGACCGGCTGGCTGCGAGCGGGGCCTTGAGTTTCCGCGAGGCGACCGACGA
>JALGZG010000355.1 GCA_025782345.1 bacterium
GTAGTCGCCGATGACCGCGTCCAGCACGCGGGTCTCGTCCCACGTGCACGGGACGCGCTCAATGAACTGGAACGCGGGATTGCCCTCGTAGTTCTCCGGCAGGTCGGCCGCCATCTGCAGCGGGCTCAGGAGCACCACGTAGAGCGCGAGCTGTTTCGCCACGGTCGAGTGGACCCGGTAGTCGGGCTTGTAGTCGTCGAACGTGAGGTCGAAGATGCCCGGCGTGTAGTCCAGCGGCCCCGCGAGCATGCGGGTGAACGGCAGTATGGTCGTGTGCTCGGGCGGGTTGCCCTCGCTCCACGCGTTGTACTCCATTCCGCGCACGCCCTCTCTCGTCATCATGTTCGGGTATGTTCTCGAGATGCCGGTCGGCTTGATGGGCTCGTGGACGTCCAGCATGATGCGCGCATCAGCAGCCTTCTCGAGTATCTTCCTGTAGTGGAAGACCATCCACTGCCCGTGGTGATGCTGCCCGCGCGGATAGATGCCGCCCGCGTAGCCGGTCTTCACCGCGTCGATGCCAACGCGCTTGTAGAGGTCGAACGCCGCATCGACGCGCGTCTCGTAGTCGGCCGCGTCGCCGCCGGTCTCGTGGTGTCCGATGATGGTGACGCCCCTCTCTCGCCCGTACGCCACGACACCCTCAAAATCGAAGTCGTCGTAGGGAGTCACGAAGTCGAACGCACCCTGGGCGCCCCACCTGTCCCACCCGGTGTTCCACCCCTCGACCAGGACACTTCCGAATCCGTGCTCCGCGGCGAAGTCGATGTAGCGCTTCGCGTTCGCGGTGGTCGCCCCGTGGGTCGGCCCCTCGTGCCAGGTCTCACCACCGATATGCAGGCTCCACCAGATGCCCAGGTACTTCATCGGGCGTATCCACGACGTGTCCTCGATGACGCAGGGCTCGTTCAGGTTAAGTATCAGGTTCGACTCGAGGAGGTCGCCGGGGCGTTCCCCGATCTGGATGGTCCGCCAGGGTGTGGCGAGCGGCGTGCTGCCCATGACGCGCGTCACGCCGTCCGGCCAGGGAACGAGTTCCGCCGCAAGCGAGTTTGGCACGCCCTCCTCCGGAACGAGCGTCATCCCGGAGTAGCCGGTCAGGTTGGCCTCGTGGATACTGAGACAGAGCCCCTGGGCCGTGACCATCGTCACGGGCGTGTTGGCTCCCTCGACCGCGGACAGCGGCGTCTCCCGGAAGAGGTGCTCGTAGCTGTCGTAGTCGTTCCTGTTCCACCAGACGGTGTGATCCCCGGCGAGTCGGAACGTGGTCTCCTCCGATACGATATCGAAGGTCCCGAGCCGGGGCTGTTCCGGCAGCACGCAGCGGAATCCCACGCCGTCGTCGAAGACCCTGAAGACGACGGTCATGACCCGTCCTTGCCCGCCCTCTTCCTTCAGACGCACCGCGAGTTCGTTGCAGTGGTTTCTGATCTCGCTCGAACTGCCCCACACGGGCTTCCATGTCTCGTCGATGGTCGCGCGCTCGACCGCGTCAATGACGAATCCCTCCAGAAGGGGCGGGTCGTCCTTGAACCGGAATCCAAGCGTGGACGGCTGGATGACGGGCCTGCCGTCGTGGCTGATCGAGTAGACCGGTCGTCCGGCCGTGAGCGCGAGGACGGCCTCGATCCTGCCGTCGGGTGAAGACACGGTTTCCATGGCATCGGGCGTGGCCCCGGCGTTGAGTACGGCGGTCACCAGCAGGACTCCTGTCAGCAGTGTTGCGGCAAGTCTCGACATCGTCGCTCCGGCCGGCCGTGCGCCAGGCGCTCCGGCGAGCTGCGCCGCCATCGTTCCCGGAGATCGTAGCATACCTACTCCCCCGTGGCGTCGGATCCCAGGCCCAGTCGGTCCAGCATGAAGGCGTACTCGAACGCCCACTCCCGGAACCTCTCGTAGCGCCCCGACGCGCCGCCGTGGCCGGCGCCCATGTTCGTCTTGAGGAGAAGAAGCCCGTCTCCGGTCTTCGTAGCTCTCAGCCTGGCCGTCCACTTCGCGGGCTCCCAGTACTGGACGCGCGGGTCGTTCAGGCTTGCGGTTATCAGCATGTCGGGGTAGTCGAGTCCCCACTCGTCGTACTCGCCGACCGTCAGCGGGATCGACGCGTCGAGCATCGTGTTGAGCACGTCCACGAACGGGACGTCCGCGATGATGATCCGATAGAGGTCCGGCCGCATGTTCGCGATCGCCCCCATCAGAAGGCCCCCGGCGCTGCCGCCTGTCGCGACCAGGCCGTCGGGCGTGGCGTGTCCCTCGCCGATCAGGTGCTCCGAGCACGCGATGAAGTCGGTGAAGGTGTTCATCTTGCTCAGCATGCTGCCGTCTTCCCACCACTCCTCTCCCATCTCCCCGCCGCCACGCACGTGGGCCGTGGCGTAGATGACACCGCGGTCCAGCAGGCTCAGGCGGTTCGAGGAGAACCACGGGTCCATGCTGGCGCCGTAGGCGCCGTAGCCCATCAGGTAGACCGGGTTGCCCTCGTCGCTCTTCGCGTCCCGCCGGTAGAGGATGGAGACGGGCACCTCCGTGCCGTCCGGCGCCGTCGCGAAGAGGCGTTCGGACGCGTAGAGAGCCGGGTCGTACCCACCGAGCACTTCTTTCTGCTTGAGGAGCTTCCGATCGCGCGTGTCCATGTCGTAGTCGTAGACCGAGGTCGGCGTGACGTGAGACATGTAGGAGAAGCGCATAGTCGTGGTCTCGTACTCCCTGTTCTCGCTCGGATACACGGCGTAGACGGGTTCCGGGAACTCGACGTAGTGCTCGTCCCCCGTGTCCAGGTTCATCACCCGTACGCGCCGCTGGCCCTTCTCTCGCTCCGCGACGACCAGATGGTGTTCGAAGACCTCTATCCGTTCGATCTTGACCCCGTCCCGGTGGGGAATGACCTCCGTCCAGTTGTCCTTCGAGGGCGCGTCCACGGGGGCCCTCATCACCTTGTAGTTCTTCGCTCCGTCGTTCGTCCTGATGTAGAACTCGTCTCCTCTGTGCGACAGGTAGTACTCGACCCCATCCTCTCTGGGATGGACCAGGACGAACCGGCCGGCCGGGTCGTCCGCGCTCAGCAGGTGCTGCTCCTCGGTGTCCCTGCTGCCGACGTCCATGATGAGGTACCGGTCGCTTCTGGTGCGGCTTATCCACACGCCGTAGCCCGGGTCGGTCTCGTTGTAGACCAGGACGTCGTGCGACGTGTCAGTGCCGAGCGTGTGTCTCCACAGCTTGTCGGACCGGCGCGCCTCGTCCATCGTCGTATAGAAGAGCGTGCTGCTGTCGTTGGCCCACTCGAGAGCGTGGTCGATCTCGGGGATGACATCCGGGAGGAGCTCGCCGGTGACGAGGTCCTTGATATAGAGCGTGAATGTCTCTGAGCCGGTCGAGTCGACCGAGTATGCCAGCAGCCTGTTGTCGGGACTCACGTTCTTCGCCCATATCTCGAAGTAGTCGTGCTCTTTCGCGAGCTCGTTCTGGTCCAGCAGCACGATCTCCTCGGCGTCCAGGCTTCCTTCCTTGCGGCAGAAGATCGGGTACTGCTTTCCCTCCTCTGTCCGGCTGTAGTAGAAGAAGCCGTTGTCGAGATAGGGCACGGAAAGGTCCGTTTCCTTGATGCGCCCTACCATCTCCTGGTAGACGGTCTCCGTGAGCTCAACGATGTGAGCGGTCATGGCGGCCGTGTACTCGTTCTCGGCCTCGAGGTAGGCAATGACGTCCGGGCTCGACTTGTCTCGCATCCAGCGGTAGTCGTCGACCCGCACGTCGGCGAAGAGCGTGTCGGCCACCGGTATCTTCCGCGCGACCGGGGGCTCCGCCGCAACGGCCGGGACCGTCGCTGCCAGAACGAACAGCGCCGCGACCGCTCCGGCCGCGAGTCCGGCCACCGTGAATCGTGTTCCTCCTCGTCTCATCTGATCCCTCCGCTGTGTCTCAAGTGCTTCTGTGTCTCAAGTGCTTCGCGGCTTCGCGAGTTCTACCTCCACGGTTGTGATCTCGTGCGGCCCGAGCCCCAGGACCAGCTCGCGCGGGTCGTCTACGGGCAGGCTCGACAGCCTGTTCTCGAGAAGATCAGTGAGCCACGCCTCCGTCACGTCCACTCCGAACCTGAGCGTCTCGTCGACCGCTGACCCCGTGAGGTTGTACAGCCTGACCACGAGAGTGTCTCTCGTCTCGTGCTTCTTGATGGCCGAGACGCAGGTCGACTCGCTCGTCTTCTCCAGCAGGCCTTCTGTGCCCCGCACACACTGATCCAGTACGCCCTGCTTCGTCAGTACCTGCGTTCTGTATCTGAGCGAGAGGTTCTTGATGCCGGCGGTGATGTGGTTGCCTGCGAACGGCACGACCGCGTACCGAAACTCCTGCTTCCCTATGCACTGCGCCTCGGGCGTGTGCAGCGTCGGGCCCGCGTTCGCGCGGTTCCTCGTGCCGAAGTCGTCACGCGACAACCAGCCCACGCACCGCAGCAGCGTCAGCGCGAGCGTCGCTCCCCCACTCTCACCCCGCGCCGCCTCGACCTCCGGCAGCCCGCGGTTGAGCACCGCGAGTCCTCTCTCGCCGTCTGACAGCAGTGAGAACTCCTGTTGCGGGTAGGTCGCGGGGGGCGGCTGCACCCAGCCCGCTCCGTCCGGCTTCTCAAGGGGACGCTCGTTGATCAGGAAGTGTCCGTCGGACAGCACGGTGTCCGTGACGATCGGCGTCGGGAAGAGCGCCCTCAGTCTGTGATCCCTCGCTCGGTTCTCGAAGTCCATTTCGACCTCTACCAGGGGGCTGCCCGCGGTCACCCGCACGCGGGTGGTCGTGCGACATCCGACCGTGTCCGGCCGTCTGTGGTCACGATTCCTCTCCAGGGCCGACGGGAGGTGCAGCTCGTAACGGACCTCGAGCTGCGCCCGGAGCCCCGTGTCCTCGATCGCGCGTATGTCCCCATACGTGTCGGCAGAGGTCAGCGTCATCGAGTTGGTGGCCGGCGAGTAATCGTACTCGTCGCCTACGTCCTCCGTGTCCTCGTAGAGGTTGAGTCCCCGGTAGATCTCGCCGCTTCTCTTGTCCTCTATGTCGAAGGTGCCGTTGTGGTGGAGCGTTACCCTCACGAGGTCGTTCGTAAGCGTATTCCCGACGACCCTGACGGCCCACACGGACGGAGGCCGGTGCGACGCGCCGTCGGTTCCCTCACTGTCATCGTGGCTGAAGTAGTAGTTGCAGTGCGAAAGCGCCGGAAGGTCACGGGCGACGAACTGGACGGTCAGGAAGCAGTCGGCCTCGTCCCTGTCCGCTTCCGCCCGGACGATGCGGTCGCCGAAGTGGTCGATGTAGCTCCGGAAGAGGTCGCCCTGCCGGCCGGAGAAGAGCTCTCCTCTGTAGTCTACTCCCCAGAACCGCTCGACGTAGCGCTTTGACACGATCGTGAACGGCACGGGATGTCCCGTCTCGTCGTGGAGGTGGAGTCGGTGGCTGTCCACGCCGGGTGGCTGGAAGACCACGAGTCGCTCTATCACCTCCGTGCGTTTGAATGGTAGAGGGTTGACGACGCAGATGACCGTCTCGTCGTCGTTCTCAGGGAGGCGCCCGAACGCGGGAGTGATGTGCTCGAGTTCGGCGCTCAGGAGCTGCTCCCCCGTGTCGCGTACGCCTGAGAAGCGTGGCTCCATCTCGCGGTGGACCTCGTCCGTACTGCAGCCGCAGATGGAATCGTGCGGGTGGTTCTTCATCAGGAGCTTCCAGGAGTACTCGATCAGCCCGTTCGGGTACGGACGTCCCAGGAGGAAGTGCGTGTAGGCCGCAACGGGCTCCACGTAGCCGGCGAGCAGCGTTTGGGCCGCGTCGTTCCGCTGCTTGAGAGGCATGCGCGCTGACCACACGCCCGAGAGGATGTGGTGGTATCTGCCGCCCAGCATCTCGCTCGTGCGCACGCCCTTCGCTGCGCCGGATTCCCTCACGGCCGCAACGTAGTCGGTCAGCGTGCCGTGCACGAATTTGATCTCGGGAAACGCACCCCTCAGGCTCTTCAGGATCGCGCCGAGGTTCTTCTGCGGCGGATGGTGGTCGCAGCCGTTGTTCAGAAGAAGGACATCGCAGTTCGTGCGCGCTTCCATCCGTTTCAGGAGGTCCCCGATCTGGTCGACGGCCCTGTCGGTGTCGATCTCACGGCGCGTGTGCGCGTGCCACATCTCCGCGAGGCCCAGAGCGCAAGCGTTGCAGTAGCCGCCCCACTGGTTGATCGCCAGCACCTCGCTCCCGTCGGGCGCGCGCCACAGGTACTCGAGCCCCAGCTCCTCCAGCTCGTCGCCGTTGCCGCGCGTGTAGATGAACGAGTCGATGCCGGCGCGCCGCAGAAGCTGTGGCATCTGCGCGATGTGCCCGAACGAGTCGGGCATGTAGCCCGTCTTCTGCACGGGCCCGAACTCCCCGGCGACCGCGTGCCCAGGGTCCGAGCGACAGGGCGCCGCCACGCACCAGCGCCGCGATTCGCTCCGCCTCCTCCGGACGCACCTCGAGGTAGTCCTCGAGTACCACGGCCTGTCCGTCCAACAGGAAGTGCTCGAACGAGTCGTCGTTGTCGAGGGCGTCAAGCACCTGGTCGACGACTCTCACCAGGCTGACCCTGAAGCGGGTCACCCGGACGGGTCCGGACGACTGTCTCGTCTGTCGCGGCTATCGGAGTGGCGCTCCGAGGCCTAGTCCCTGCACGCGGCCAGAAGCTCGCCGACGGTCGCGGTGGCCAGGCCGACCGACGTGTCGGCCGCACCGTAGTAGACGAGCACCTTGCTGTCGGGGTCCGCGAAACCCTGCTCGTCGCACCCCTCTACTATCATCCCGCTCGGGAAGACGACGTTCGGCACCTGGCCCGTCGTCTCGTACGGTTCTCGGGGCTCCAGTATGTTGTCGCGGCTTCGCGCGAGCACCTTCGACGGGTCGTCGAGCGCGAGTAG
>JALGZG010000162.1 GCA_025782345.1 bacterium
TCGCCGCCCCACTCCTCCACGACCAGACCGTGGTTCGACAGTTCCGCTTTGACCTTGTCCGTGTTCGCGGTCGGAAGGTCCATCTTGTTGAGCGCAACGATCACGGGAACGCCGGCCGCACGGGCGTGGTCTATCGCCTCGAGTGTCTGAGGCATCACACCGTCGTCGGCCGCAACTACGAGAACCACGATGTCCGTGATCCGTGCTCCGCGGGCGCGCATCGCCGTGAACGCCTCGTGACCCGGCGTGTCCAGGAACGTCAGTGGCTTGCCGTCGATCTCGACCTCATACGCGCCGATGTGCTGTGTGATGCCGCCGGACTCGCCGGCGACGACGTTGCTGCTCCTGATGTAGTCCAGGAGAAGCGTCTTGCCGTGGTCAACGTGTCCCATGACGACGATGACCGGCGCCCTGGGCAGCTGCTCGGCGTCCTCGACCGCCTCTTCCTCTTCCCGATAGAGGATGTCCTCCCCGTACTCCTTGATGAACTCCACGTCCTCGCCGAAATCGTCAGCGAGAAGCAGGATCGTGTCCTCGTCCAGTCTCTGGTTGATCGTGACCATGAGACCGATATCGAGGCATTTCTTGATGATGTCGTTCACAGGTACCTCGAAGCTCTCGGCGACCTCGGCGACCGACGAGAACTCCGGGATCCGGATCTTCTGCTCCTGCTCGATCACGCTGCCGTCCGCCCGGTCTCTCCTGCGGCGATGCTTGGGGCGTCGCTCGCCCGCGGTCGCGGCCATCGTCCGGCGGACCGTTTCTTCAACGGTCTTCTGATCGACGCGCGGCCGCCTCCCTTTGCGACGTCTCTGAGCTGTGTCCACACCTCCGGGCTTCGGCGGCGCTGTCGGAGGCCGCGTCCCCGCTGTGCCTTTCCTCGTCGGCTCAGTGCTCTTCGTCGGCTCGACCGGCTTTTTCGCACCAGCGACCGCCGGCTTCTTCGCCGTGACGGGCTTCGTTGGCTCGACCGGCTTCTTCGCCTTGACGGGCTTCGTCGGCTCAACCGCCTTCTTCGCACCGGCGACGGCCGGCTTGGGCTTCGCTGCTCCCTCGATCCCCTTGCCCTTCCCAGCAGCAGGAGCCTTTGCCCGCTCGCGCGCAGCCTTCTTCAGCTTCTTGGCAAACTCGCGCTTGATGACGTCCTTCTCTTTCTCAAACTCGGCACGAGCGCTCGCGACCACGTCATCATCGATCGCGTTCATATGCGTCTTGACGTCGTAACCGAGCTTCCGGAGCACGCCGATAAGAGCTTCGCTCGATATGCGGAACTCCTTCGCAACCTGGTACACCCTTCGTTTCAAAAGCGATACCTCCGTGTCCTCAGTCGTCGTGGAGCGCCCACCATCTACGGTCGCGGCCCCGTATCATCAAACACCAGAGCCGTCATCTACTCCGACGGTTTGTCTTCCTCGGCCTCTTCATCGGTGTCATCATCGGCCTTCTCATCGGTGTCTTCCTCGGCCTCACCGTCGGCATCTCCGGTTTCGTCGGAAGCGGCCTCGGCGTCCTCCTCGGCCTCACCGTCCGCATCTCCGGTTTCGTCGGAAGCGGCCTCGGCGTCCTCCTCGGCCTCACCGTCCGCATCTCCGGTTTCGTCGGAAGCAGCCTCGGCGTCTTCCTCGTCCATCTCAGCGGCACGCTCGGCTTCCGCGCGCTCGGCTTCCGCACGCTCGGCTTCCGCACGCTCGGCCTCGCGGGCAGCAGCACGCTCCATCGCCTCAGCTCGTGCCTGTTCCTCGATCTCCTTGAGGAGTCCCAGCTTCTCCTCCTCAAGAACCTCGAGCACCGCCGCCACTGCTATGGAGATCTTCTCGGCAGTCTTCGAACCAACACCCGGCACCCTGAGAATCGCCTCGGTATCGACGCCGTCGAGGTCCTGCACGTGACGGTAGCCGGCCTCGGCCAGGCTCGTCGCCAGCTTCGGGCCGACGCCGGGCAGCTCTCCGACCCGGACCCGCTGCGCGAGGTTGATCTCGAGTTCACGCGAGTGCTCGGTCTCCCCAACGATGTCTATCTTCCATCCAGTGAGCTTGGCCGCGAGGCGCGCGTTCTGTCCGCCCTTGCCTATGGCCAGAGAGAGCTGGTCGTCCGGCACTACGACTTTGACTGCGTGCTCGCTCTCGTTGACGATCGCCTTGGAGACCTTCGCCGGATTGAGCGCGCGAGACACCAGAACCGACGGGTCCAGGTTCCACGGGACGATGTCGATCTTCTCACCCGCCAGTTCGCGAACGATGGTCTGGATCCGCGAGCCCTTGACTCCCACACAGGCGCCGACCGGATCAACCCGCTCGTCGTGCGAGACCACCGCGACCTTGGAACGCCCACCGGCCTCCCTCGCGATCGTCATGATCTCCACGACTCCGTCGTATATCTCGGGAACCTCCATCCTGAAGAGTTTCTTCAGGAAGTTCGGGTGCGTCCTGGACAGGATGATCTGAGGCCCCTTCGTGGTTCTCTCGACAGACAGAAGGTAGGCTCTGATACGGTCGCCCTGCCGGTACCGCTCGCGTCGGATCTGCTCCCTGGCGGGAAGCAGGCCCTCCGTGCGTCCGAGGTTCACCACGATGCCGCCACGCTCGATCTGCTGCACGTCGCCAGTGATGATATCGCCGATCCTGTCCTGGAAGTCGCCGTATATCTGCTCTCTCTCCGCCTCCCGCACCCTCTGCACGACGATCTGCTTCGCGGCCTGTATCGCGTTCCTTCCGAACTCGTCGAACGGCACCTCTACGCGCACGACGTCGCCTATCTCGTAGATCGAGTCCAGTTCCTGCGCTTCTTCGACGTCAATCTCGAGGATGTCGTCCTCAGGAGTATCCACGACGGTCTTGTTGAGGAAGACACCTATCGCGTCGTCCTCGTCGTCCACGATGACCTCGATCTCCGCCGTGGGCCCGTACTTCTTACGCGCTGCCGAGAGCAGGCCGGCCTCAAGCGCCTCCGCAAGGAGGCTTCCGTCCAGCTGCTTCTCCCTCGCTATTCTTCTCAGAGCTTCCAGTACACCAGTGTTCATCGTGGCTGCTCCCGAACGGCAGCAGGTTCCTCCCGCCACCGTCGAATTCCACCCCGCACGCCGTCAGACAGACAGCCGCGCCCGGGCTATGTCCACAAGAGGTATGGACAGCTCCTCACCGTCCACTGCCGCGATGCGAACGATCCCCGCATCCGCGCCCACAATCACACCCTCCACCACATTCCGGCCTTCCGTGGAGCCCCTCAACACCAGGCGTGCCTCCCGGCCGGCGAAGTGAATGTACTCCCTTTCCTTCTTGAGGCGATGGTCGAGGCCCGGAGAACTCACCTCAAGGACGTATCCGCCCGCGAGCTCAGGCTCCGCGTCCAGCAGGTAGGCCAGCTCGCGGCTCACGGCCGCGCAGTCGCCGAGACTCACGCCCCGTTCGCCGTCGATGTAGAAGCGGAAGACCCTTCGCCCGTGCTCAACGACCTCGTCCACGTCCACCAGGACGAAGCCCATCCCCTCGACGAGACCCCGGGAGAGTCCGTAGAGCTTCTCGTCCATCCGTTCCATCCAGAGTCTCCGCACAGGCCCCTGATACGACAAAAGCGGGCCCCCTGCCCACTTCCCGATGACAAGGTAGCACGCCCCTACATGCGACGCAAGGGAAAACGTGCGGGAATCCGCACGCCCGTGCGCTCGAGACAGCGATGTGCCAGGTACCTGCTAGTAGACGAGCTCGGCCAGGACCGCCCCAACCTCCCGCAGGCTCTCGGGGCTGCACTTGTCCGGCGTGTCCTCGATGGTGTGCCAGTGCGCGTAGTCGAAGTCGATTATCAGTGCCGCCGGGACGCCTGCCCTGATGAGAGGTATGTGGTCGTCGAACATCGCCGGGCCCGACTCCTCGGTGAAGCTCGTCGCGCCGACTCGTTCGGCCGCCTCCCAGATCGTCCTCACTACCGAAGGACAGGCGCTCATGGAGTTCGGCTCCACGGGGATGGCCAGATCGCTGTCCCCGATCATGTCGACCACCACGGCGTAGATGGGCGCGTAGTCGCCCATTCGGCTGGCGAAGAAGGTCGAACCGACGCAGAAGCTGTCGAAACCGCCCCCGTTCCCCCCATCCTCTCCATCGAAGAAGACTAGATCGACGCCCACGTCCGGATTGCGATCGGACATCATCGCCGCAAGCCCTAGCAGGACCGCGACACCGGACGCCCCGTCGTTCGCCCCCACGATCGGCGTCGCGCGATTGGACTCGTCGGGGTCCCGCTCGGCGATCCGCCTCGTGTCCCAGTGGGCCCCGAACAGCACCCTCTCGCGCGCGTCCATCCGGAAGGACGCGATGACGTTCGAGAGAACGACCTCGTTGCCCTCGGTGTCGAGCGCCGTGAACCGCTGAACAGACACC